>DASZXM010000020.1:0-7903 GCA_035546415.1 Pseudonocardiaceae bacterium | reverse complement strand
GATGCCCAGTGCCTGGCCGGCCGCGTAGTAGTTGAAGTTCCAGCTGATCTGGAGCGGGCCGCGGCCGTAGTACGCGTAGGTGCCGGCCGGGCAGCCGTAGGGCTCGCTGGCGCAGTAGTTGCCGGACTGGTCGATCTCGTTGATGTAGACCAGTCCGCCGGTCTCGTGCGAGACGTTGGCCAGGAACGCGGCGGCCTCCTGACGTTCCACGGTGCTGCCGCCGGTGGTGGCGAACTGCGGGTAGGCGCTCATCGCCGTGACGAGCCCGTCGTAGGTGTAGAAGGAGTTCCGGTTCGGGAACATCTGGTCGAACTGGGCCTCGCTCACCACGAAACCGGACGGGGGAGTCGTGCCACCGCCGCCACACGTGTAGGGCGACCAGTACCAGGTGCTGATCGTCGGGTCGTAACCCGGATTGTCGTGGGTCGCCTGGTAGTACTGGCCGTTCGCGGGATACTGGACGATGTCGCCGGTGACGTAGTTGGTGCCGGCCACCCACTGCGGGTAGTCGCAACCGCCTGTCTGGCCACCGCCGCTGCCGCCGCAGGTGCCCTCGTCGGTCCACACGCCGCTGGTGCCCGGTGGTTGCTCGCCCTGCGTCCACCACTTGGCCTGGTAGTTGTGGCCGTTCAACGAGGCCGTCATTCCCGCCGTGTACACCTGGGACGCACTCCACGTGGCCGCACAGGCGGGATCCGCGGACGCGGGCGCGGCCGGCAGGACGACACCGAGAGTGGCCGCGACGGCGACCGCGGCGAGGCCCGCGAGGGCTGTTCGAAAGGACATGCGCTCTCCTTCGTGCCGGCAGGGGGTTCCACCGGTCGATCCGGACGAGGACAACCGGAGGGTCGCGACCCTGCTGACACTGAACACCAATGGTCTAAACCAGTAAAGCGATGCCCTGACCCAGGTTTTTCAAGCTATTCCGATGAAATGTGAACAATGATCGCGCAGGTGTTCACGAGAACACCGTCGGCAGGACGATCGCCGCCGTGATGAGGGAGATTCCGCTGACCAGGTCGGCGCGGATCGGGATCAGGCGGGCGGCGAACCGGCCGACGAACAGCCCGACCAGCGACATCGCCGCCGTCACCGCCGCGAACAGCACGGCCGGAACCAGCGGGGAGACGCCGAGCAGTCCCAGTCCCGTGCCGGCGAGCAGGTTGTCCACGCTCAGCGACAGCGGCATGCCGAACAGGGTCATCCACGGTTGGTCGATCTCGTCCGGTGCGGGCTTGCGGAGGGCCCCGACCAGGAGGTACAGGCCGTACACGCCCAGCAGTGCCGGGCCCACGTAGTCGGTGATCGGGCCGATCGCCGCGCCGACGTACCGGCCGAGCAGGCCGCCGACCAACGGGGCCAGGCCGTCCCAGATCCCGAACACCACGGCGATCTGCACGGCGCGCCGGACGCCGAACGGGATCGTGCCGATCGCGATGGACGACCGGAAGTTGTCGAGGCTGAGGAAGAACCCGAGAGCCAGTACCTCGATCATCGGACCACCGGTCCAGGAGCGCGGACCGCTGTCGCGCCGGCCCGGTGCGGGCGGGGGACCAGCGGCGGATCGGGCAGTTGTGCGTTGGCGGTCTCGACCACGCGCGTCACCAGGTCGTGGTCCGGCGACAGGTGGCAGACCGGGTCGGTGCGGGCGGCGTCCCCGGTGAGCTGGAAGGCCTGGCAGCGGCATCCGCCGAAGTCCGACTCGCGGCGCTCGCAACTCCGGCAGGGGTCGGGCATCCAGTCCGTGCCGCGGAACGCCGTCATCACCGGTGATTCGGCCCAGATCCAGGACAGCGGGTGCTCGCGAACACTGGCCGTGGGCAACGGCAGGGACTGGGCCGCCGGGCAGGGCAGGACGTCACCGTTGGGCGTCACCGTCAGCTGCCGCGCCGCCCACCCGCCCATGCAGGGCTTCGGGTAGCGGCTGTAGTAGTCGGGGAGGACGTAGACGATGTCCATCCGCAGCCGCTCCCGGGCGGCCCGCACGACCGCCTCGGCCGCGTCGAGTTGGGCCCGGCTGGGCAGCAGTGCCGCGCGGTTACGCCACGCCCACCCGTAGTACTGGGTGTTGGCCAGCTCCACCCGGTCGGCACCGACCCGCTCGGCCAGTGCGAGCACGTCGGCGACGCGGTCGATGTTCTGCCGGTGCAGCACCACGTTCACGGTGAGCGGCCAGCCCAGGTCCTTGACCGTCCGCATGGCCTCGATCTTGCGGTTCCACGACGGGGTTCCGGCGATCCGGTCGGACAGCGCGGCTTCGTCGGCCTGGACGCTGATCTGCACGTGGTCCAGGCCGGCGGCGCGCAGCAGCTCCGCCTTCGCACGGGACAGTCCCACCGCGCTGGTCACGAGGTTGGTGTAGAGACCGAGGTCGTGGGCCGTCGACACGATGTCCGCCACGTCGCGCCGCAGCATCGGCTCGCCGCCGGACAGGTGACACTGCAGCACCCCGAGATCCCGGGCCTCGCCCAGCACGCGCCGCCACTCGTCGGTGGCCAGTTCGTCGGTGTAGTCGGCCATGTTCAGCGGGTTGGAACAGTACGCGCAGGCGAGTGGACAGCGGTAGGTGAGCTCGGCCAACAGGCCGAAGGGGCTATCCATCGGCCAGTTCCACGCAGCGCCGGTCGACCAGCCGGGTCAGGAACCGCCGCACCTCGTCGTCGGGGACGTCGCGGTACCGGGCGCCCAGTTCGGTCTCGATCTCGGCCACGGTGTGCAGGCCGTCGCACAGGCCCACGATGGCCGCACCGCTGCCGTTGAGCACCACCACCGTCTCGGGATGCAGGAGGACGTGCCGTTGCCGCGGTTGGCTGAACGTCATCCGGACGTGCCGGGCCAACCGTGGCCGGTCCGATGTGGACAGAATGGGGGAATTCATCGCGATCACTCCGGATAGGCCTGGTCGATGGCGTCCATCAGGCTCCACAGGACGTCGCACTTGAACGACAGCGCGTCGACGGCGGCGGCCTGGGACTCGGCGGACAGGCAGTGCGTCGTGACCACGCTGAGTGCGTGCTCGCAGTCCCGGGGCGCCTGCTCCAGGCGGGCGCGGAAGTAGGCAAGTCCCTCCGGGTCGATCCACGGGTACCACCGACCGAACGCGGCCAGCCGCTGCGCCATCAGGTCGGGAGCGAACAGTTCGGTGAGCGAGGACGCGACCGCTGCCACCCACGGCTGCGTCCGGGCGAAGGTCACGTAGGCGTCGACCGCGAACCGCACCCCGGGGACCAGGTGCCGGTGGTCGACGACCTCCTCCCGGGTCAGCCCGGTCGCCTCGCCGAGACGCAGCCACGCCTCGATACCGCCCTCGCCGGGTGCGGTGCCGTCGTGGTCGACGATCCGCCGGATCCAGCGCCTGCGGACGTCGGGGTCGGGGCAGTTGGCCAGGATCGCGGCGTCCTTGCGCGGGATGTTCTCCTGGTAGTAGAAGCGGTTGGCCACCCAGCCGCGGATCTGCCGGCGGCTCAGCCGGCCGGCGTTCATCCGCACGTGGAACGGGTGCTGGTCGTGGTAGCGCCGCGAGTGCGCCCGCAGGATCTCGACGAAGCCGTCGGTTGTCGTCGTCATGTCCCTACACCTCCACCTCGAGGCCGTCCACGGCCACCTCCATGCCGCTGTCCACCACGGCACGTCGCTCGGCCGAGTCGGCCAGCAGGATCGGATTGGTGTTGTTCATGTGCACGAAGATCGTCCGCCGAGCGCCCAGCGCCCTCAGTTGTGCCCGGCTGCCGTCCGGGCCGTCGACAGGCAGGTGGCCCATTTCCCGGGACGTCCTGCCCGCCAGGCCGAGGCGGATCAGTTCGTCGTCGCACCAACAGGTCCCGTCGACCAGCAGGCAGTCGCAGCCCTCGATCGCCGTGCGCACGGCCGGTGTCAGTGCCTGCATTCCGGGCAGGTACACCAGGGTTCTCCCGGTGCGCCCGTCGGTCAACCGGTAGCCCACGACGCGGCCGTGGTCGGACTCGGATCCGAACCGGGCGCGTTTGGTGCTGGGCACGTCGAACGCCCGGCAGGACAGGCCGTCGGCGAGGGGCACGTCGGCATCCGGAATCACCGGCCGCCACTCGACCGGACAGTAGCGTTCGAGCGTGCGCAGCAGTCCCGAACCGTCACACAGTGTCCGGTGGACGGTGGGCGTGGCGTACAGCAGCAGGGCACGGGCCTCGCGCAGCAGCAACAGGCCCAGCGTGTGGTCCAGTTCGGCGTCGGTGAGCAGCACGGCCGCCAACGGTGTCGTCCGGTCACGGCGCGGGCGCAGGTCCGGGAACGCCTCGATCTGCGTGCGGACGTCGGGGGAGGCGTTGACGAGGAACCACGTCCGCCGGTCGGCGCTCACCGCGATCGACGACTGGGTGCGCGCCGGGACGGCCCCGCCGCGGACGGCCGTGCACACCGGACAGTCGCAGTTCCACTGCGGTGAACCGCCACCCGCGGCCGAGCCCAACACCCGCACCAGCACCGCTGCGCTCCTTCCGCGGCCCACCGGAGGGCGCCGGATCGGTGTCCGGCGCCCCGGCCGGTCAGTCCTCCAACTGAGCGATGTACATGGTCACCTCGGGTGCGACCCCGATCTCGTCGAACTCGGGTGTCTCCCAGACAGCCAGGTCGGACTCCATGGATTCACCTCCTCTCCGGCCGAATCGCAGCCGGGCCGGTCACGCCTGTTCGGGCAGGGCGAACACGATGAGGGCGCTGCCGTGTCCCGCGCCGAGCATGCCGGGCAGGAAGCCCTCGGCCCAGCCGCCCCACCCGACCGGCACGGCGACGTACTGCCGTCCGTCGACCATGTAGGTGGTCGGGCTGCTGTGGTGGCCGCTGCCGCACTGGAACTGCCACAACAGTTCCCCCGTGCGGGCGTCGAGGGCGTTGAACTCGCCGGACGGCTCGCCGGCGAACACCAGGTCACCGCCGGTGGCCAGGGTCGACGCGCACATCGGGAGTTCGTTGCGCCAGCGCCACTTCTCCTCACCGTTGCCGTCGAACGCGCTGACGGTTCCCGCCATGTCCTCGATGTCCACCTGAACACCGGCGCCCCAGTACGGGATGCTCTCCTTGAATTCCCTGCGGCGCCGGGTCGCCGTCGCGCCAGTGTCCTGGACCGGCACATAGAACAGGCCGGTCCGCGGGCTGTAGGACGCGTGCGTCCACTCCTTGGCACCGGCCGGGCCGGGGTAGAAGTGAACCGGTTCGCCCTCCTTCTCCGGGTACTTCCGGCGGGTCACCTGGCCGTCCCGGGTGATCGCTCCCCAGTCGATGCGGTCCACGAACGGGGTGATGCGGACCAGCGCGCCGTCCGTGCGGTCCACGACGAAGAAGTAGCCGTTCTTGTCGAAGTGCCCGAGCAGCTTGCGTCCGTCCTGTTCGAACAGGATGCACTCGGAGATGCTGTCGTAGTCCCACACGTCGTGCGGGGTGCACTGGTAGTGCCAGCGGATCTGGCCGCTGTCCACGTCGACGGCCACGATGCTGTCGGTGTACAGGTTGTCGCCTTCCCGGACCTCGCCGTCGAAGTCCGGTGCCGGGTTGCCGGTTCCCACGTACAGCAGGTTCGTCTCCGGGTCGAACGTGCCGGTGAGCCAGCAGTTCCCGCCACCGCGCGCCCAGGCCTCGCCGTCCGCGGGCCACGTGTCCGAACCGGGTTCCCCCGGCTTGGGCACCATGTAGCAGCGCCACTGGTGTTCGCCGGTCTCCAGGTCGAACGCGTCCAGGTGGCCGCGTACGCCGAACTCGCCGCCGGAACTCCCGACGATGACCAGGTTCTTCACCACCAGCGGGGCCACCGTGGCGCTCTCGCCGGCCCGCACGTCACCGTAGGTCCGGACCCACACCTGCTTGCCGGTGGTGGCGTCGAGTGCCAGGAGTCGCGCGTTGGCGGTGACGAAGAAGACCTTCCCCTGTGCCACGGCGACTCCGCGGTTGACGTTGCCGCAGCACAGCGACACGTCGAAGGGGACGGCGTGCTTGTACCGCCAGATCTCGATTCCCGTCTTCGCGTCCAGGGCCCACAGCCAGCCGTCCCAGCCGGAGACGAACATGACGCCGTCCACGACGAGCGGCGTGGCCTCGAACGAGTACGTCGACGCGCCCGCGATCAGACCGGTCGTGCCGGCCTGGAAGATCCATGCGGGGACGAGGCGTTTGACGTTCTCCGTGTTGATCTGGTCCAGCGGGCTGTACCGCTGCCCGTCGTAGGCGCCGTAGTAGGTGAGCCAGTTCTGCGGCTCCGCGCGGGCATTGAGAATGCGTTCGTAGTTGACACCTGTGGTCACCGGCGGCGCGACCTCGCCGCCCGCGACCTTGCCGCTCAGGTTTCCCTGGTCGATGGCCTCGCCGGCGTCCACATAGTCGGCGGTCGTCATGTCGTCCTCCTCTCCGGGAGCTCTAGGGCCGTGGCTGTGCGGGTCGGTCCAGTCGCGCCTCCGGCGGCGCGTCGCCGAGGACGACGATGGCGCCGGTCAGCCCTCGGCCCTCGTCGTTGCCGGTGGGCGAACTGAACCAGTAGTAACCCGGCCCGTCGAGATTGAGCGTCGCCCGGCCGCGGGAATGGTTCACCAACCAGATGAACTTCCGGTCACCATTGCTCGGCAGCAGGGCGCAGTGCGTGTTCCTGTCGTCGTTGACCAGTTCCAGATCGATGTCCCCGCCGTGCGGCATCACCAGAATCGAGGGGTCCCAGGCCAACTCGTCGGGGTTGATGCGAATGGTGGCCCGCATACGGCCGTCCGAGCCCTCGGTGGCCTCGCCGATCCTTCCGGTTCCCAGCACCTGTCCCAGTGCCGCCTTGTTCTGCCCGTTCAACCCGAGCCTGTCCAGCAGGTCGGATCGCTCCTGCGCGGTCGTCATCGGGCTTCACACTCCTCGTCCCGAATGTCGTGTCGACTTTCCCTTGCTACGCCAGATGAATCGGACCGACAAGAGTGCGAGCCCGCCGCGGGCCGACGGCCGCCGTTCGTTCCCGACCGGCTACCGTTCACACCCGATTTCGTGCCGCTGGCTCAGCGGAGGTCGTACCGGTCGGCGTTCATGACCTTGTCCCAGGCGGCGACGAAGTCCCGCACGAACTTCTCCCGCGCGTCGCCGCCGGCGTAGACCTCGGCGACGGCGCGCAGTTCGGCGTTCGAGGCGAAGACGAGGTCGACCCGGCTACCGGTCCACCGGACATCTCCGCTGGCGCGGTCGCGACCCTCGAATGTCTCCGCCGCCGCGGAAACCGGCCGCCATTCCACGGTCATGTCCAACAGGTTCACGAAGAAGTCGTTGGTCAACAACCCGGGCCGGGACGTGAGGACACCCAGCGGGGACTGCCGGTGGGTCGCGCCGAGGACGCGCAGGCCGCCCACGAGCACGGTCATCTCGGGCGCGCTCAGGTCCAACAGGTTCGCCCGGTCGACCAGCAGGTGCTCGGCCGGCAGCCGCCCGCGCCGCCCCAGATAGTTGCGGAACCCGTCCGCGGCCGGTTCGAGCGCGGCGAAGGACGCCACGTCGGTCCACTCCTGCGTGGCGTCCGTGCGCCCCGGCGTGAACGGGACCCGGATGTCGTGACCGGCGTCGCGCGCTGCCTGCTCGACGGCGGCGCACCCGCCGAGCACGATCAGGTCGGCCATGGAGATCTTGGGGCCGTGCGGCCGCGAGCCGTTGAAGGTCTCGCGGATTCCTTCCAGGGTGCGCAACACCCGTGCCAGCATGTCGGGATCGTTGACCGGCCAGCTCCGCTGTGGCTCCAGGCGGATGCGCGCCCCGTTCGCCCCGCCCCGCCGGTCGCTGATCCGGAAGGTCGACGCCGACGCCCACGCGGTCGACACGAGCTGGGCGACCGTCAGCCCGGACGCGAGAACCCGGCCGGCGAGCGCGGCGACGTCCGAGGGCCCGACCAGTTCGTGGTCCACGGCGGGCACCGGGTCCT
>DASZXM010000019.1:0-9737 GCA_035546415.1 Pseudonocardiaceae bacterium | reverse complement strand
ATCCGGCGTGAGAGCAAACGCGACGACAAGCAGAAGGAGGCTCGGCTGGTGTACGGCGACGACCCGCCCGAGCCGCTGGGCGCCATCGACGACGACCGGCTCCGGCGGATCTTCACCTGCTGTCACCCGGCGCTGTCGATGGAAGCCCGCGTGGCGCTGACGTTGCGCATGGTCGGCGGGCTGACCGTGCCCGAGATCGCGCGTGCCTTCCTGGTCGCCGAGAGTGCCATGGGGCAGCGGATCACCCGCGCGAAGGCCAAGATCGCCGCGGCGCGCATCCCCTATCGCGTGCCGTCCGCCGAGGACCTCCCGGCCCGCGTCTCCGGTGTGCTCACCGTCCTGTTCCTGGTGTTCAACGAGGGCTACCTGGCCTCCGGCCCGGGCACCGATCCGGTGCGCCACGACCTGACCGCCGAGGCGATCCGGCTCACCCGCCTGATCCGCGCCCTCCTCCCGGAGGACGGCGAGGTGACCGGACTGCTGGCGTTGATGCTGCTCACCGAGGCGCGCCGCACCGCCCGGGTCTCGGCCGGCGGCGAACTGGTCGCCCTCGACGAGCAGGACCGGGGAGCCTGGGACACCGAGCTGATCGCCGAGGGCCACCGGTTGGTGCGGGAACGCCTCGCCGCTGCCGCCGTGGGATCGGCCCCGGGTCGCTACCAGATCCTGGCGGCGATCAACGCCGTGCACACCTCCGCCCGCGACATGCGCGACACCGACTGGTCGCAGGTCGTGGCGCTGTACGACCAACTCGTCCGCCTCGACCCGTCCCCGGTGGTCGCCCTGAACCGGGCCATCGCCGTCGCCGAGGTCGACGGCCCCGAGGTGGCCCTGGCGACGGTCGACCGTCTTGACCACCGCCTGGCCGGCTACCACCCCTACCACGCCACCCGCGCCGACCTGCTGCGCCGGCTGGGCCGCGACCAGGAATCCCGTGCGGCGTACGACAAAGCCATCGAACTGGCCGGCAACGCGGCGGAGACCGCCAGCCTGATCCGGCGGCGCGACCGACTGCGGTGACACGGTGGTGGGTCAGAGCGGGCGGCTGATCAGGCGTCTGCCGTCGTCCAGGAAACCGTGCGCCCGGTAGTAGTCGAACAGGTGCCCGACGTCGCGGCCGTTCGGGGCCACGACCAGTTCCAGGCGCCGGCAACCGCGCTCACGAGCCCACTGGACGCTGTCCTCGATCAAGGCGGCTGCCAGGCCGCGGCGCCGCGCTGCCGGTACCACGAACAGATCCTCCAGTTCGGCGATCAGTCCGTTCTCCAGACCGAAGGTGGTGGTGGTGATCGCGAAACCGAGGAGCCGGTCCGCCGAGTGCGCGACGGCGACCCGCGCCGAGGGCGAACCGAGCAGCACCGCGAGACTGTCGCGCAGCGTGCGCTCGCCGGTGGTGAACCCGTCCTCCGCGTAGAACGCGACGGCCAGTGGCAGCAGGGCGGCCAGGTCGACGGGTGCGGCGGCGCGCGGCGTGCCAGGAGCGATCGTCATGCGACCAGTACACCGCGGCGGCCTCGATCGGACGCGGTCATTCCCGGCGACGCGACACACCACAATCCATCGAACTCATGTTCGAAGAAGTGGTATACGATACTGCTGCGCCCTGGTGTTGGAGTGGCAGGAGTGGCAGAAGTGACCCGCCAGGTGCGTCCGGTGGCGAGGACCGACGCTGAGGAGACCTGAGCATGTCCGCAATCGTGGGTGACACCGCGCCGAACCCGATGAACGCCGCCAACGGTGCGGCGATGTCCGGCGGGCTGGAGGCGTGGATCGCCCGTTCGGATGGGACAGCACCGCTGGACACGGTCGATCGGCCCACCCACCGATCAGCCCCGGCGACACCGGCCGCGCTGACCGAGCTGGACGCGATGGAGACCGAACTCATCGTCGCCAAGGGCAAAGCCGCACTGCAGCGTGATCCGGCGTGGATGGACGTGCTGTCCGACGACGAGGTCGCCGCCGAGCGGACGGCCGTGGAACAGTTACGCGCGATGCGGCGCCGCCAGTTGACGGCCGCGGCGAAGAGCAGCGCGGAGCGTGCGGACCGGGAACGGCGGGCCACCGACCGGCTGGCCGACATCGAGCTGAGCGACAGGCTGTGGCAGCGGCGCGCGCTGGCCCGACGCGCCCGGTTGCTGGACTCCACCAGCCGGCTGGCCAGCTTACAGCGCACCCACGTCGTCACGTCCCTCGTGTTGATCACGCTGGCCGCGGCCGGCATCAGTTGGACGTCGGTCGGCGTGCACGACGCGCTGGTCGGCCCGACCGGTAGCGCGCTGGCGTACATAGTGGAGCCGCTGTTCTCGCTGCCGCTGGTGATGATCATGACGTTGCAGGCGCGGGCGGCGCAGTGGGGCCGGGTGTTCCCCAGCGCGGCCGGCCGGCGCAAGGTCTACGCGCTGGAAGCCGCTCTGCTGCTGGCTACGATCCTGGTCAACACCAGTAGCGTCGTGCCCGGTCTCGGACACTGGCGGAGCACGACGGTGCTGCTCGCGCACCTGGCGCCGCCGCTGCTGATCCTGGTCGCCGTGACCCTGCAGCCGATGGCGGCCGCGTTCATCGCCGAAGTGCTGACCAACGCGCACATCGAAACCACCCAGGGTGCCAAGCGGCTGTCGGCGGACACGGTCGACGTGCTGAACCTGACCCAGCGGATCAGGGACGACTGGTCGGCGGGCGTGCTGCGCCCCGGTCCCGACGGCGGCCCGTCCATCGCGCACGTGCAATCCCTGGACGGCATCGGGAAGCAGCGCGCGCAGGCCGCCGTCGACGCGTGGCGGCGCCTGTTCGACTGAACCACCAGGCCCCGATGGTTCAGCCGAACGTGACGCCCGCAAGCCTGGCCCCGATCACGCCCCGCAGGTGAGGGTGGGCACCGCCCAGTCGCCGTGGTCGTTGCCGTTGCCATCACCCGCATCGCCCACGACGAGGCTCAGCACCTGCGCGCCGGTGACGTCGACGTCGATGGGCGTGGCGGCTTGGCCACCCTTGATCGTCGGCGTGGTGACGAGTGTCCGGCCGTCCGCGGTCACGCTGAACGTCACCGTGCCGGCGCCGTGCTGTTCGTCGTCGACGCCCACCTGGGCGGTGAACGTGGTGCACTTCCCGCCGAGGTAGATCTGCACGTCGCTGATCGAGTTCGTGCCCAGTCCCTTGGTGTAGGTGATACCGTCGATGGTGATCGGCTTGCCGTCCCCGGCCGCCTGTTCGCCGTTGCTGGTGTCCCGTTCGACCGGGCCCCAGCCGTTGGTGGCGGACAGGAACGGCAGGCTGCTCACCGCGTCCGTGCCCGGCGGTGGTGGTGGCGGGATCGCGCCGACGATCCGCTCGTCGGTCGCGGTGCCGCCGTGCCCGCGCTGGGTGTAGTGGACGGTGGCCGTCAGGGGCGACGCCGACGGGGCGCTCAGCGATGCCGGTGCCTGGACCGGCCACTGGATCGTCGCCGTGCCACCCCGACGCACCACGGCGATCGACGCCGGTGTCGGTGCGCCGACGGTCCAGCCGGCCGGTGCCTGGAGTGTCGCCGTGACACCGGTGTCCGTGGACGCCCACGCCGGCACCTGGACGGTGGCCGTGGCCGTGAAGCTCTGGCCGGCCGACACCGAGCCCGGCACGGCCAACGACACCGTCGTCGCCGGTGGTGTGGGCATCGCGTACTTCACCGGGTTGTAGCCGGGGCTGTACACCATGCCGACCTTCAGTGACGACGCGTAGCTGCCGTAGTCGGTCAGCGAGACCTTGCCCAGCCCGCCGGTGGAGCCGTCCAGGTTCCACACCGCGATCGCGATCGTGTTCCTCCCGTTCGGGTTGAGGATGCCGTTCGGGATCGGGAAGCTGTGCTGCGGCCCGAGGTAGTTGACGTAGTTGCCCAGCTGCCAGCCGTTCACGTACAGGGTGGCCCGGTACTTGCGCGACGGGTCGTCGGTGAACGTCAGGCCCAGTGACGTGTCCTGGCCCTTGGGCAGGTTCAGGGTCACGTCGTCGCGGTACCACGAGACACCGGCCCGCGTGTCGGTGGTGGGCAGGCTGACCGTGTGCCAGTTGCCGTCCGGGTAGCCGGGCAGCGACCAGCCGGCCCGCTCGCCGTAGAGCCCGCCGGTGGACAGCGGCCCGCGCACCGGGTCGATCTCGGACTCACCGCCGCGCACACCCTGCAGCCGCCACGTGATCGTGTCGGTCGGCGCACCGTTGAGGGTGGCGCTGGTGAGGCCGCGTGCGGTCTTGTTGCCGTTGGTCGAGTTGTAGTCCTCCTCGTGGCCCATGTTCACGGTGAGCACGGACAGCACGTTGTCGCCGTGGGTGTCGAGCGAGCCCGCGGGGAACGTGAAGTCCGCGGAGCCGGTCGTGGAGCTGCCCAGGAACGTGCCGTTGAGCCACGCCGAGAACGCCTGGGCTCCGCCGCCGGAGTCGGACACGAGATGGATGCCGCTCTCGGTGCCGGTGGTGCGGAACCGGCCGCGGTACCACGTGTTGCCGGTGTGGAAGCCGTAGTCGTCGGCGTACAGCACGGGCGGTGTCGTGACACCGGTGACCGAGTTCGTGGTCGTCTTGTCGGCGACCGTCCATGTCGAGTCGTCGAAGTTCGCCGCGGCTTCGGGCGACTCCTCCGTGTGCTTCCAGTTCGTCAACTGGGGCAGCGTGACCGGCTTGGCCACGGGGATGTCACCGGCGAGGCCGCCGTTCGCCGTCGGCCGGGTGCGCACCGGCCGGCCGTTCCAGGTGACGCGGTCGGCCGCGGTGATGACCTCGATCGCGCTGTCGTCGGCGTTGTCACCGGTCAGCTCGACCGTGTCGCCGTGCGCGGTGGCCGTGCGCAGCAGGTGGGTGCCGCGCACCAGGACCGGTCCGGCGCTGGTGTCCTGCCGCCAGAACGTCTCGGCCGTCGCCTTGTCACCGATCAGCAGCAGCAGCGGTCGCTTGCCGGGCGCCGTGACCGTCACGCGCAGCAGGCCGTCGTGCTGGTAGTTCAGGCGCAGGTCGCCGGTTGCCGCGTCCCACGTCGTGGTCGCCGTGCCGCCGGTGACCGAGACGTTCGGCCTGGCCGGGTAGTTCAGCACGGTCTCGCCGTCGCTGCCCTGGTCGCCGTAGAGCACGGCGACGTCCCGCTTGCCGATCGTCGCGTCGGTCATGATCTCCGACGTGGAGTACCGCAGCTGGGAATCGCCCAGCCGGTAGTTGGCGACGATGATGTGCGAGTCGCGGCCGTTGAGCGTGATCGCGGTGCCGGGCTGCTGCGGCACCACCGGGTAGGTCGGGTTGGTCACCGCGGCCGTCGACAGGTCGATCGCGTCGATCGACACGAAGTTGTCGGTCGAGGCGGACGAGTGCGTGCCGTCGACGACGATCTTGAGCGTGTGCGGCCCGTCGGTCAGCCCGCTGGTGCTGTACAGCACCGCCTGGTTCTGGCTGCCCGAGTCGTCCACGGTCGCCTGCTTGACGCCGTCCACGTACACGTCGGCGAAACCGTGGTTGTCGGTCTTCGAGCCGATCCAGCGCACCGCCGTACCGGTGAAGGGCACCGTCACGGAGTCGCCGGCGACGTTGGAGAACGACTCGGTGTTCTGGTAGTCGCCGCCGGTGTAGCTCTGGTTGGCCACGTGCGACCAGGAACCGGTGTACTGGAGCGCCGAATCGTTGTCGTCGTACGTGTAGTGGACGTCGGTGACCGGTTGCGCGTTGAAGTCGATCGAGATGTGCGTGGTGTCGGTCTTGGTGGACGTCGAGTCGGCGTGGCGCAGTGTGTGGAACTGGGTCTTGGTGTCCGGGTTCATCCGCGCGGTGTCGACGACCGCGGCGTTGTCCGGCGGCGTGGCGTTGATCTTGTCGGTCTTGGTCAACGGCGCGACGGCGTGGGTGAAGTAGCCGATCAGCTTGTCCTCGTAGTACTTCGGGTCGAGCTGCCGGGTCTCCCGGATCGCGGCGCCGTAGTCGTAGGACGTGTAGTTCTCCGGTTCACCCAGCCAGCCCCAGTTGGTGCCGCCGTAGGTCATGTAGAAGCTCTGCGCGGTGGCACCGACCGCGATGTTGTTCTTGTAGAACACGTTCGCGAACTGGTCGTTGATGAGCTGCGCGCATTTGTCGTAGCCCGGACCGCCCCACGGGTCGAACGCGCCGCCCTGGAACTCCGGCGTGTACAGCGGCCGGCCGGCCGGGTGGTCGTAGCTGATGTCCGGGACACCGTTCCACTTGCTCGGGTTCGAGCAGTTGAAGCCCTGCGGGTAGGAGTCCGGGCCGTCGACGTCGAGCGCGCCGACGCCGCTGTTGAACGTGCCGTTGTTGTTGCCGGTGAGCGGGACGGTGATGCCGTCGGCGCGCGCCTTGTCCTCCAGGTGCTGCATGTACGCCCGGCCGGCGGCCGAGCCGTTGTAGTACTCGTTCTCCACCTGGTAGGCGATCACCGTGCCGGTGCCGTTGGTGAGCTGGTGGCGGGCGAGGATGCGGTCGATCTGGGTCATCCACTCGTCGGAGTACCGCAGGAACTTCGGGTCCGCGCTGCGGTTCTGCTCGTCCTTCGTGGTGAGCCACGTCGGCAGGCCACCGCTGTCCACCTCGGCGTTGATGTAGGGCGCCGGCCGGGCGATCACGTACAGGCCGGCCTGCTGCGCGTAGTCGAGCAGTTTGTCCAGGTCACGGACCCCGGTGAAGTCGTAGACGCCCGGCCGCGGCGAGTGGTAGTCCCAGTCGAAGTACAGCGACGTGGCGTTGAAGCCGGCGGCTTTCATCTTCTGGAAGATGTCCAGCCACAGGTCCGGGCTGGGCAGCCGGAAGTAGTGGAACTCGCCGGACCACAGGTAGGTGCGTTTGCCGTCGACCAGGAACGAGTACCCGTCGAAGGTCACGGTGTGCGCCTTGGCCGGTGCGGCTGTCGGCCGTGGTGCGGCCGCACCGGCCGGCGCGGCGAGTGCCCCCAGCACGAGTGCGACGGCGACCAGCCCGGCCGTCACCGCACGACGAATAGTGGTCCGAGCTGAACGGGTGCCGCCCATGCCACCGCGCCGCCTCTCCGTATCGAACATCATCGACCAGAGTCACACAGCAGTGGACGGTAATCCTCCGGTGGCGCCCAGACAATAGTCAGCGTTGGGCGCTTGCTTCCCACTCACCCGGCGGAAGCAACCGGGCCGTCAGGTGTGTTGGATTCTGTTGGACTGGCGCCGGCGGCGTCCGATGTTCCCGCCGAGGTGGATCGCCGCTCCGTATCCTGGGACGGCCCATCGCGGGACCCACGACCGGGGAGAGCCATGACCAAGGTGTTCAGCGCGCACGCCGTCTCCGTCGACGGGTACATCAGCGGCCGCACACCCGAGGGCCAGGAGGAGTTCGGCCGCGGCCTGGGTGACGCGACGATGCTGTTCGACTGGTACTTCGACGGGGACACACCGAGCCGGTTGTTCGACGGCTTCCACCTGAGCGAACCCAGCGCCCGGTTGTTCGACCACATCGCCGCACGGGTCGGGGTGGCGGTGGCCGGGCGCACCACCTACGAGCACTCCGGTCACTGGGGCGGCGGTGGCCCGCACCCGACGGCGCCCCTCGTCGTCGTCAGCCACCGGCCCGCACCCCGGATCAGCGCACGACAGACCCTCGTGACCACCGGCATCGAGGACGCGATCGCCACGGCCCGGGAGATGGCGGGCGACAAGGACGTCGCGCTGATGGGCGGCGGTCTGGTCACCGAGGCACTGAAGGCGGGCCTGGTCGACGAACTCGTCCTGCACCAGGTGCCGGTCCTGCTGGGCGGCGGCCGCCGCTTCTTCCAGGAGCTGCCCGAACACGTGCGGCTGCGCCTGGTGGCGGCGATCCCGGCCCCCGGCGTGACACACCTGCACTACGAGGTGGTCCGCTGAACCGCCCCGCCGTTGACGGTCCTACTGGGTAGCGTGTCGACCCGACGACCCACACCGAAGGGAACGCACATGCTCGACCCGGATGTCCGCCGAGTCCTGGACGGCACCTCGATCGCCCACCTGGCCACGGTCCTCCCGGACGGCTCCCCGCACGTCGTTCCCGTGTGGGTGGGCACCCACGACGACCAGATCGCCATCCTGACCGGCCCGACCAGCCGCAAGGCCCGCAACCTGCACCGCGACCCCAGGGTGGCCCTGTCGATCGCGCCTGCGGACAACCCGTTCGAACCGGTGGTGATCCGCGGCCGCGTCACCACGTGGATCGACGGCGACGAGGGCTGGCGGATCGTCGACGAACTGTCCACGAAGTACGTCGGAGCCCCGTACCCCCGGGACCAGGAACGAGTGGTCGCGCTCATCGAACCCGAACACCAGACCGTCGGCGTCGGCTGATCCCGCGACTACGGGCGGGTCACGACGGCGATGCCGTTGGCGACCGGGCGTTCGGCGCCGTCCGACGGACTGTTGCGGACGGTGACCTGGTCGTCCGGGCCTCGGGTGGCCAGTTCCGCCGATCCGCCGCCGTCCAGGTTGACCGCGTTCGCCGCGCCCAGGTCCGCCAGCAGCAGCGCCAGCTCGTTCACTGTCATGCCGGCGCTGGTGGCGGAGCGGCCGTCCAGTGCCACCAGGTACACCGTTCGGCCGTTCGCGCTGGCACCTGCCGATGCCCGCGGTGCCAGTGTCGTGTCGTCCAGGCCGGTGAGCGGGGTGCCGTTGCGCAGGATCGGGAAACCGCCCACCGCGAACCGGAACCGCGGCCGCTTCGGGTCGCCGAGCCCGTAGTGCACCGTCACGTGTTCACCGGGGACCAGCCCGCGGAGTTCGTCGGCACCCGTTTCGCGGCCGACCAGGACGTCCGTGCCCGGCGGGATCGCACCGGTGCCCGGGGTGGCGCTGATGGCGACCACCACGCCGTGGCGGACCGTGACCTCCTCGGTGTCGGTCGTGCAGGGCGCCGCGCGGTTGGTGTCCGTGCCGCACGTCGGGCGGACGCGGGAAGCCGTGCCCCACGCGTCGGTGTAGACGCCGATCCCGTTGACCGGCAACGCGTACTGGTTGAACCCGCCCAGTGGGAAGACCGATCGCCCGGCGCGGACCTGGCCGGTCAGGGTGAGGCTGCCCAGTCGGGCGCGGTGGTCGACGCCGACGCCGAACACGTCGTGCGTCGTCGTGCCCGCCGGCAGGCCGGGGCCGAACCGCTGGCCGTCCGGGACGTTCGCCTTCAGCGCGACTCCGTCGGCGATTTCCGGGCCGTCCGACGAGTTCGTCGGCGCCACGCCGGTGTGTGTTTCGCTGATGTTGAAGAAGTCGCCGTTCGTGCCGGCGATCGCGTGGTCCGCCCGCATCATCTGGGACACCGGTGCGCGGTCGGCCACCGAGCCGGGGTGCAGCAGGTCGACGCCGACGTGGGGGTTGTCCAGATCGGCGCTGACCACGTAGCCGGTCGCGGAGCCGTGGCCGGTGGTGGCCTCGAACGACCGGAACACCACGCCGGGCGCGAGCTGCTGGGTGGTCGTGAAGCGCACGTCGACCGGTCCGGCCGCGTGCGCGGTGCCCACCGCACCGGCCAGTGCCGCCGCGACGAACAACGGCGCTGCCAACCGACGCCACCGAGTCATGCCCATCCCCTTCCGCCATCGCACGGGTGCCAGCAGATCAGTCGCTGTTGAACGGCCGGTTGTCGGTCGATGAACGGACGCGGGCGACCTTGACGTGGATCGACGCCGGCGCGGATCGACGCCGGCTTGGATGGACTCGGCGCGCGGTTCGCCATCGGTGAGCGGCACCGGCGCATGCTGTCGGTCGGTCGTCGTCCCGGCCGGGCGTGGG
>DASZXM010000018.1:0-12807 GCA_035546415.1 Pseudonocardiaceae bacterium | reverse complement strand
GAGCGTTACGCCCGTCGCCGTCTCGTACTGCAGAAAGCGTTGCAGGACAACGGTTTCCGCATCGACCACTCGGAAGCCGGGCTCTACCTGTGGGCGAGCAGGGGCGAGGACGCCTGGCGGAGCCTGGAGTGGCTCGCCGAGCGGGGCATCCTGGTCGCGCCGGGCACGTTCTACGGCCCGACCGGCGGCCGGCACGTCCGCATCGGCCTGACGGCGACGGACGAGCGCATCGCCGCCGCGGCGGGTCGACTGCGGGACGCGTGAGCCGATCGCGGGAGGCAGACCTGCGGTGCGGGCCGACGGCAGGACTCGCGGGCCGGCTGCCGCGGGGCGGAGTCGGCTGTGGGTGAGTGCGCCGCCCGACGGCGCGAGTCGACTGTGGGACGTGACCTGACGCGGTTCCCGGCCGCGGGCGGCGGTTCAGGATGCCGTGGTGGCCCGGTAGAGGTCGCCGCAGGCTGCCGGGAGGTGTTCGCGCAGCTCGTCGCGCTTGGTGACCTGTCGTTCCACCAGCCGTCCCACGACCAGCAGCGAGTGCGGGGACAGCTGCTCGGCGTGATCGGTGACCAGCTCGCGGAGGTGCTGTTCGGTGACCACCGTGTCCTGGAACGTGCCCAGCAGCTCCTGCAACGCCTTGGCCTGCTTGGCCAGTTCGGTGAGCGCCTCCCGCTGCTTGCGACCGGCCAGCCTGCTGGCCAGCTCGGCCGTGTAGCGCACCCGCTTCACCTTGATCCGCAGCAGGTGCCAGCCCGCGTCGCTCGGTGACTCGGCCGAGGCGGCCAGTTGCGTGTGGACGGCGCGCACCGGCTTGACCATCAGGCCGGCCGGGTCGGGGGCGTCGGCGTCCTCGGCGGAACTGGTCGCCTCGGCGGCCAGGCTCGCCAGCAGCGACCGGTACCGCTGCCCGCCCAGCGCGTCCACCAGGGCGTCCGCCGCGGCCGAACGGTCGGCCAGCAGCATCGAGAGCACCTCGCCGAACGGCGGCAGGTCGGGCTCCGGCAGGTCGGCGCCGTCACCGGTGAGCCGTTCGGTGAGCACGTCCAGATCGCGCACGCCGCCCAGCAGCGAACCGAGCCACGCCAGCTCCCCGCGCAGGTGGGTCGCCGCCGGGCCGATGGCGCCCTTGTCCATCCGCAGCGCCACCCGCATCCGCCGGGCGGCGACCCGCATCTGGTGCACCGACTCGGGTTCGTCGGCATCGCCCGCCGTGGCCTGCTCGGCGAGCAGCACGCGCAGCCCGGCGTCCACGGTGGCGCGGATGTGTGCGGTCAGGCTGTCGTGCCTGCCGGCTGTGCGCACCGCGTCGGGCAGCTCCAACGAGTCCGCCGTGATCGCGCGGAGACGGCGCCGACCGGGCGGTCGCGACGGGGTGGCGAGCGCGGTCATGAGGTGGATTCTAGGTGAACCGGAGATAAAGGAACGGTTGCAGTAGACGACGTTCCAGATGCCGGAAGAAATCCCGGCGAACACCGGTGATCTTGGTTAATTTACCGGATCGAAGCACGTCAGGCATTGCGACCGCCGGCTCGTACGCGCATGGTTGTGAGCCATGCGTAACGTCGTGCCGGCGGACCTGCTCGCCGTCGCCGTGGCCGAGGCCAAGGCCGGTCTCGCCGAGGGCGGCATCCCGATCGGTGCCGCCCTGTTCGACACCTCAGGCACGCTGCTGGGCCGCGGTCACAACCGCCGCGTGCAGGACGACGACCCGTCCACCCACGCCGAGACGGCAGCCTTCCGCAACGCAGGGCGCCGCCCGAACTACGCGGACACGATCATGGTGACCACGCTGTCGCCGTGCTGGTACTGCAGCGGTCTGGTCCGGCAGTTCGGCATCGGCGAGGTGATCATCGGCGAGAACAAGACGTTTCACGGCGGACAGGACTGGCTGGCCGAGCAGGGTGTGACGATCACCATGGTGGACGACGCCGAATGCGTCCGGATGATGACGGAGTTCATCCAGGCACGGCCGGATCTCTGGTTCGAGGACATCGGGGAGGTGCGCCCGTGAACTACGTGCCCAGCATCGACCTGCGCCCCTGGTTCGACGGTACCGACCGGGCGGGCGTCGCCGCCCAGGTCGACGATGCGCTGCGGCGGGCCGGTTTCCTGCTCGTCACCGGACACGGCGTGGCCGGTTCGCTACGGGCGGACGTCCGTGCCGCGGCGCGGGAGTTCTTCGCGTTGCCCGAGTCGGTGAAGGCCCGGTACGCGGTCGGCGTGGGCGGCCGCGGCTGGCTGCCACCCGGTGTCGAGGCCAACGGCTACGCCGAGGGCACGGCGACACCCGCCGACCTGAAGGAGTCCTACTCGCTGGCCGCCGAGGATCCCACCGGTGACCCGGCCGTCGACCGGGAGTGGTTCCTGCCCAACGTGTGGCCGGCCGAGGTGCCGAGGCTGCGCACCGTGCTCACCGAGTACCTGGCGCGGATGCGGTCGCTGTCGGACGAACTGATGTCGATCTGCGCGGTCGCGCTCGGCCTGTCCGCGGACCACTTCGCGGCCTACCTGACGCACCCCACGTTCGGCTTCAACCTGAACTGGTACCCGCCGCTGCGGCGCGTCGGCCCGCCCGCGCCCGGCCAGTACCGGATCGGCCCGCACACCGACTTCGGCACGGTCACCGTGCTGGACCGTGAACCCGGCCTCGGCGGCCTGCAGGTCTACACGGCCGAGGGGGAGTGGGTGGACGCCCCGTTCGACCCGGACGCGTTCACGATCAACATCGGTGACCTGATGGCCCGCTGGACCGGCGACCGCTGGCGGTCGACCAGGCACCGGGTCCTCGCGCCGTCGGCGGAGGCACCCGAGGAGGACCTGCTGTCCCTCGTCTACTTCTACGAGGCCGACGCCGACGCGGTGATCGAGTCACTGCCGTCGCCGATCGGCGACACCAGTTACCCGCCCGTGGTCTGGGGCGACTACCTCCGAGCGAAATTGGCGGCGATCTCAGTTGGCTGATGCGGTGACCGACGCGGAGCAGACCGGTGCCGTGACCGGCGAGCCGGTCCGCGAAGGTGAGTACGGTGCGCGGATCGGCGCCGTCGAACCCGGCGGTGTGGAGTTCATCCCCCTCGGTGACCGGCACGGCAGGTCCCTCGACCTGTTGTGGACGTGGACGTCACCCAACCTCGAGTTCGCCACGATCGCGGTCGGCCTGCTCGGCGTCGGGGTGTTCGGCCTGAGCTTCTGGCAGGCCGTGGTCGCGATCCTGATCGGCAACGTGCTCGGCTCGGTGTCGCACGGCGTGCTGTCCGCCCGCGGTCCGAAGCACGGCGTGCCGCAGATGGTGTTGTCCAGGACCGGTTTCGGCTACTGGGGCAACGCGCTGCCGGCCGGCCTGAACGCGGTGACGGCCGGTATCGGCTGGTTCGCGGTGAACAGCGTCAGCGGCGCGTTCGCGCTCAACGCGCTGACCGGCATGCCGACGTTGCTCGGCCTGCTGATCGTCGTCGTCGCGCAGGTCGTGATCGCGTTCTTCGGCCACAACCTGGTGCAGGCGTTCGAGCGGTACGCGGTGATCTTCCTCGGCGTCGTGTTCGTCATCGCATCGGTGTGGCTGCTGACCAACGCGCACGCCGGCACCCCGGGCAAGCCGGTCCCTGGCGGGTTCCTCCTCACGGCGGGCGCCGCCTTCGGCTACGCGGCCGGCTGGAACCCGTACGCCGCCGACTACACCCGTTACCTGCCGCCGAGCGTGCGCACGCGGATGACCGGTGTCTGGGCCGGCCTGGGCGTGTTCGTGTCGTGCGTGCTGCTGGAGATCGTCGGCGCGGCGTCCGTGGCCCCGCTGGGCATGCCGGACAACCCGACCGCCGCGATCACCGGCGAACTGCCCACGTGGCTGTCCGACCTGACGCTGCTGGCGATCGTGATCGGCGCCATCTCCGCGAACGTCCTGAACATCTACTCGGGTGCGATGTCGTTCCTCACCCTGGGCATCCGGCTGCCGCTGGCGCTGCGCCGAGCACTGGTGGCCGCGGTGTTCGGCGTGATCGGCTTCCTGCTGGCGTGGTCCGGCCTGCGGGACGCGGGCGAGAAGTACGAAGGCTTCCTGCTGATCATCGCCTACTGGATCGGCCCGTGGCTGGGCGTGATGTTCACCGACCAGTTCATCCGGCGTGGCAGGCCGATCGGCAAGCTGCTGTACGCCACGTGGTACCAGAACTGGGCGGGACCGATCGCCATGCTGGTCGGCATCGGCGTCTCGATCCCGCTGTTCTCCAACCAGGCCGACTTCACCGGTGTGGTCGCCAGGCACGTGCCCGCCCTCGGCGACATCACGTTCCTGGTCGGCTTCGTGCTGTCGGCGGTCGTGTACGCGGCGCTGCGCCCGTTCCTCGGTGCCAACCGCACGGCCGAGTGAGGTCCGGTGGGCCGGCCACCCCGGCCGGCCCCCGGGGGGTCACTGGGTGGCGTGCAGTGCCTCGTTGAGTTCGACGCGGGTACCGTCGCGCGGCACCACCTCGACGGTGCCCGTGGTGGAGTTGCGGCGGAACAGCAGCCCGGAGCCGCCGGAGATGTCGCGGGCCTTCACGATGCGGCCGTCGGGCAGCGTGACCTTCGTGCCCGACGTGACGTACAGCCCGGCCTCGACCACGCAGTCGTCGCCCAGCGAGATGCCGATGCCCGCGTTGGCTCCGATCAGGCACCGTTCGCCGACGGTGATGATCTCCTTGCCGCCGCCGGACAGCGTGCCCATGATCGACGACCCGCCGCCGACGTCGGAGCCGTCACCCACCACGACGCCCGCGGACACACGGCCCTCGACCATGGACGACCCGAGCGTGCCGGCGTTGTAGTTGACGAAGCCCTCGTGCATGACGGTCGTGCCGACGGCCAGGTGGGCACCGAGCCGCACCCGGTCGGCGTCCGCGATGCGGACACCCGTGGGCAGCACGTAGTCGACCATGCGTGGGAACTTGTCCACGCCGAAGACGGTCACCGGCCCCCGGGCACGCAGCGCCAGCCGCACGGACTCGAAGCCGTCGACCGGGCACGGCCCGTGGTTGGTCCACACGACGTTCGACAGCAGCCCGAAGACGCCGTCCAGGTTCGCCTCGTGTGGCTTGACCAGCCGGGACGACAACAGGTGCAGTCGCAGGTACACGTCGTGGGCGTCGACGGGCGGATCGGCCAGGGACGCGATGGACGTCCGCACGGCGACCACCTCGATGCCCCGGTCGGTGTCCGGCCCGACGGTGTCGCCGACGACGGCGCCGAGCGCGGCGACGGCCTGCTCACCATCCAGCCGCTCGGTGCCCGTCGACGCGACGTCGCCCAGTTTCGGCTGCGGATACCAGGTGTCCAGCACCGTGCCGTCACTGGTCAGGGTCGCCAAACCGACGGCGTGCGCACCAGAAGAAGTCACGGCACCACCGTAAACGGTCGGCACAACAGCAGGTCAGCGAGGCCGCCACTGACCCGACTACGGCAAGTTCGTGAACGGTCAACGCCCGGCCGGGCCATCGAGTTCCCGGCGCGGCGATCGGTCCGGCCGCTGCCGCTCGGGGGCGGCCCGATCCCACTGGTGGCGGTCGTGTCCCGGCCGTTGGCGGCCCGGTTCTACTGGTGACGGCCTCGTCCGGCGGGTGGTGGCTTGGTGCTGCTGGTGGTGGTCTTGTCGCGGCCGGTGGCGCCGCGGCCGCTGATGGTGGTCTCGTTCCGGCCGGTGGCGGCCCGTCCTACTGGTGGCGGTCCAGCCCAGCCCGGTGCGGCACCCGGCCCTGTGCGGTCAGCGGCTGGTGGTCATGCTGGTCAGGGACTTGCCGATGGCGTCGAGGTCCCGGCCGATCGCCATCAGCGCCGCTGGGCATTTCGCGTTCTGTTCCGCGCTCGGCGAACTGCCCGCGCTGTCGCAGGACAGCGACTGGTACGCGTTCACCGCCGTCGACAGCGCGTTGATCTCCGTCGCCTGGCCGGGCACGTCGGCGCGCAGGGCGTTGATCGTGTTCGCGACCTCCGTCACATATCGGCCGCAGTTCGGGTACAGCTGACCGGCCTGTTTGCCGCGGCACGGGTCGGACTGCATCGCCGGGATCTTCACCAACAGGTCGGAAATGTTGTTGGTGTAGCCGACGCCCGGGTTCTGGTCGCCCGGCTGATCGTCAGCACAACCAGCGATCGCCAGCGCGGCCAGGGCGACTCCGGCGCAGACGGCGAGTCGGCGACGCATCGACGGCAACTCCTTCCGGTTGTTCCCCTCCACGCTACGCACCGTCGGTTCGCGGCTATCGTCGGCCCGGTGACCCTCGACCTGACCAGCGACCCGATCGAGTTGACCGCCGCCCTCGTCGACCTGCCGAGCGTGTCCGGCGACGAGGCCGTCATCGCCGACGCCGTGCACGACGCCCTGCGCAGCCAGGCGCCGCACCTGGAACTGACTCGGTCGGGCAATGCCGTGCTGGCCCGCACCAACCTGGGCCGCGCCTCCCGGGTGTTGCTCGCCGGCCACCTGGACACCGTCCCGGTCAACGAGAACCTGCCGCACCGCCGCACCGGCGAGGGCGCCGACCTGACACTGCACGGCTGTGGCACGGCCGACATGAAGAGCGGCGACGCCGTCCTGCTGCACCTGGCCGCTACCGTGGCCGAGCCCGCGCACGACCTGACGTTCGTGTTCTACGACTGCGAGGAGGTCGAGGCGGCCCGCAACGGCCTGGGCCGGATCGAGCGGGAGTTGCCGGAGTGGCTGCGCGGTGACCTGGCGATCGTGTGCGAACCGTCGAACGCCGTGGTCGAGGCCGGGTGCCAGGGCACGATGCGGGTGGAGGTCCGCACCACCGGACAGCGGGCGCACACCGCGCGGGCCTGGATGGGGGCCAACGCCATCCACGCCATGGGTGACGCCCTGGCGCGGCTGGCCGCGTACGAACCGCGCCGCGTCGACATCGACGGCTGCCTCTACCAGGAGGGTCTGCAGGCGGTCCGGATCGGTGGCGGTGTCGCGGGCAACGTCGTGCCCGACGAGTGTGTGCTGACCGTCAACCACCGCTTCGCGCCGGACCGCACGCCCGCGCAGGCCGAGGAGCACATCCGTGAGGTGTTCGACGGGTACGACGTGACCGTCACCGATTCCGCCGCCGGCGCGCTGCCCGGCCTGACCGCGCCGCTGGCCCAGGGCTTGCTCGCCGCCACCGGCAACACGCCCGTGGCGAAACTGGGCTGGACGGACGTGGCCCGGTTCGCCGCGCTGGGCATGCCCGCCGTCAACTTCGGCCCCGGTGACCCGACGCTCGCGCACACCCAGCAGGAACACGTGCCCGCGGCGCAGATCACCGAGTGCGTCACGCTGCTGCGCGCGTTCATCGGCCGGTTCACCGCGAGTTGAACCGGCGTTAACGGTCAATCGTGGCGGTCGTTGCCTGGCGCTGATTCCCTCTGCCTGCGGTGCCGACGAGTACCCGAGGTGCAGAGGAAGGTGCGTGTCATGGCCGATTCGACGTCAGGTTTCAACCGCCGCCGCTTCATCGGGGGTGTCGCCGGTGCGGCCGCCGCGGGTGGCGTGCTGTCCGCGGGCCTGCCGGCGGGCATGGCGGAGGCGATGGCCGAACCGCGCCGCCGGGGCAGTCTGGACGACGTCGAACATGTCGTGATCCTCATGCAGGAGAACCGCAGTTTCGACCACTACTACGGCACCATGCGTGGCGTCCGCGGCTACGGCGACCGCGCCGCTCTCCGGCTGGCCGACGGCTCCAGCGTGCTCCGCCAGCCCGACCCGAAGCGCACCGACGGCGGCCATCTCCTGCCCTTCCACATCGACACTTCCACAGTGGACGGTCAGGACCTCGGCGACCTGGACCACAGCTGGACCCCGACGCACGACGTGTGGGACGGGGGCGCGTGGGACGCGTGGGTGCCGAACAAGACCGAGATGACGATGGGCTACTTCACGTCGTCGGACATCCCGTTCCAGCGGGCGCTCGCGGACGCCTTCACCATCTGCGACCACTACTTCTGCTCCATTCAGGGACCGACCACGCCCAACCGCCTGTACCACTGGACCGGCACCATCAACCCGGCCGGCGACCAGGGCGGCCCCGCGATCAGCAACCCGGACGACTACAACCCCGTCTACAACTGGACGACGTACCCGGAGCGCCTGCAGGCCGCCGGCATCTCCTGGCAGGTCTACGCCAACAAGGAGGTCGGTGACGGCGGTGGCGCGGACGGCTGGGTTGGCGACTACGGGGACAACCCGCTGTGGCTGTTCCAGGCGTATCACGACTCGCTGAACAGCACCGACCCGAAGCAGCAGGAACTCGCCGCGCGCGCGAACGTGATCAAGCAGTGGCTGCCCAACTCGGGCCTGGGCATGAACGCCGGCCACGTGCTCGCCGACTTCGTGGCCGCGGCCAGGGCCGGCACGCTGCCCCGGGTGTCGTGGATCGTGGCGCCCTACGCGTGGTGCGAACACCCGCGAGCACGCCCGGTGGACGGCGCGGTGTACGTGCAGACCGTGCTGAAGGCGTTGTGGGGCAATCCGAAGCTGTGGGAGTCCACGGCGCTGTTCGTCAACTACGACGAGAACGACGGCTTCTTCGACCATGTCGTCCCGCCGACGGCACCGCCCGGCACGCCGGACGAGTACGTGCAGGGCCTGCCCATCGGGCTCGGTCCGCGCGTGCCGATGACGGTCATCTCGCCGTGGAGCCGAGGTGGCTGGGTCAACTCGCAGGTGTTCGATCACACGTCGGTGATCCGCTTCCTGGAGCGCTGGACGGGGGTGTACGAGCCGAACATCTCGGCGTGGCGGCGCGCCATCACCGGTGACCTGACCAGTTGCTTCGACTTCAGCAAGAGGGAGCTGTCCATTCCCCGGCTGCCGGACGCCAACAAACTGCAGGCCATCGCCGACCAGACGCAGTCCAAGCTCCCCACACCGACCCCGCCGGCCACCGGCGAACAGGTCGTGCCGCGCCAGGAGCCGGGCGTGCGGCCGGCCCGCCCGATCCCGTACCAGCCGACGGCGAACGCGTCGGTGAACACGGCGACGGGCGCGGTGTCGCTGCTGCTGACCAACAGCGGTGCGGTCGCGCTGCAACTCGGCGTGTACCCCAACGGCGCCGCGTCGTCCCGGTACGACCTGGCACCGTCCGGCCAGGCGACGGCCACGGTGCCGGCGGCCAGTGACGGCACGTACGACATCGCGGTCTACGGCGCGAACGGCTTCCTGCGCGAGTTCGCCGGCAAGCGCGGCGGCGCGGCGGTGGAGGTCACGGTGACCGTGGCGGGAGAAGGACGGCACCCGAAGCTGCGCATCGCGGTGCACAACGGCGGTACGTCGGCGGCCACGGTCCACGTTACCGGCACTCGACCCGGTGCCGGGAGATCATCCACCTATCGAGTGGCGGCCGGCGCCACGGTGACCACGGACCGTGACGTGATCGGCGACGGCCACGGCTGGTACGACGTGCTGGCCACGGTCGAGGGTGACGCCACGTACAAGCGCCGCTTCGCCGGCCATGTGGAGAACGGCGAGAACTCGATCAGCGGCTGACGGCGGGAGGCGCGCCGGCTGCGGGCCGGTGCGCCTCCCGGCTCGTCGCGCCCGGAGGTGGGAAGGGGCGCGTGCCGGACCCGCTCGGTGGTCGGGGGGAGCCGCGGGGCTGACGGGTGGGGCAAGATCCGTGATCCCGCCCCGGCGCCGCTGAATTCAGCTGATCGGGTCGAGGCGGACGATCGGGAAGGTGCGGTCGGTCTTCTTCTCGTAGCTCTCGCGGAACGCCGGCCAGTGCTCGACCGCCTTCTCGTACAGGCGGTCACGCTCCGGGCCTGCGCGCAGGACGGTCGGCTTGACCTTGATCGTGTCGTCGCCGACCTCGATCACGGTCTCGTCCATCACCTCGATGTTCGCGACCCACTCCGGGTCCTTCGGCGCGCCGCCCAGCGAGCCGACGACCGCGTAGCTGTCACCGTCGTCGACGCGGATCAGCGGGTACAGCCGCTCGATGCCGCTCTTGCGCCCGGTGACGTGCACGATGACCAGGTTCTTGCCTTCGAAGTGGCCGCCGACGACGCCGTGGTTGCGGCGGAACTCGTCGATGATGTCGGTGTTCATGTCACTCACAGAACGCATGTTAGTTGAAGCATCAATCGCTTGCCAGGCCACCGGCCCCGGCACGCGAGGCGGCCCCTAGACTCGTTCTGTGACGGCAGAACCCCAGGTGAACGGCGACGCGGAACGGCCACGGGAGAAGCAGCGCGGACCTGTCGTGTTGCGGAGGTCCCGGCTGGCCGAGCCGACCACCACCGACGAGCGGCTGCTCGACTCGCGTGGGCCGAGCGACTGGGTGCACACCGACCCGTGGCGCGTGCTGCGCATCCAGGCCGAGTTCGTGGAGGGGTTCGGCGCGCTCGCCGAGGTGCCCAAGGCGGTCACCGTCTTCGGGTCCGCGCGCACGCAGCGCGACCACCCCGAGTACGCACTGGGCCGGGAACTGGGCGCCGCGCTGGCCGGGGCCGGGTTCGCCGTGATCACCGGTGGCGGGCCGGGTGCCATGGAGGCCGTGAACCGCGGATGTTCCGAGGCCGGTGGGCTGTCCGTCGGGCTGGGCATCGAACTGCCGTTCGAGCAGGGCCTGAACCCATGGGTCGACCTCGGCGTGAACTTCCGCTACTTCTTCGCCCGCAAGACGATGTTCATCAAGTACGCGCAGGCGTTCATCTGCCTGCCCGGCGGGTTCGGCACGCTGGACGAGCTGTTCGAGTCGCTCACGCTCGTGCAGACCAAGAAGGTCACCAAGTTCCCCGTCGTGCTGTTCGGCACGGCGTACTGGGGCGGCCTGTACGACTGGCTCAAGCAGACCGTGCACGGCGGCGGCAAGCTGTCCGAGAAGGACATGGACCTGCTGTACCTCACCGACGACATCGACGACGCCGTGCGGGTCGTCAACGACGCCTACAAGGCCTGGGAGGACGCGCACTGACCCGGAGCCAGCGCGCGTCCGGCCGGCGTCAGCTCCAGGGAGTCGCGCCGGTGTAGTCGCTGGTCAGCGTGGTGTGCACGGAGCTGAGGATCGACGCCGTGGGCAGGATCAGGCCCAGTTCGCGGTTCTCGTTCAGCGACGCGTTGGAGAAGTTCTCCGAACCCAGGAACACGCGCGCCGCCGTGGTGCCGTAGTCGGCGAGGATCGCCTTCGCGTGGATGTACAGCGACGTGTCGTCGTCCGGGTACGTGGCCACGTGCACTCCCGCGGCCTTCAGCGCGTCGAACTCGGACGCGTAGTCGTCGTACGAGTTGGTCATGATGACCTCGACGTTCACGCCCCGCTCGGCCGCGTTCTCCAGTGCCGTGGTCACCGCGGCCAGGCCCATCTCCTCGTTCTCCACCTGCAGCGTCGAGGTGGCCGAGTTGATGATGTCCAGGAGTTGACTCTCGGAGTCGGTCGGGCTCCACACCAGGTTGTCACCGTCGGTCGGCGTGATCGACGCGTGAGCGAAGTCGGCGTTGAACACCTTCTCGATCGCGTTCACGTCGATCTGGTTGCTGTCGATGACGGCGAAATCCCGGCTCGTGCTGTAGTACTGGCTGGTCAGATTGCCGGTCATGATCGCCGAGTCGGTACCGTCGACCGTGATCGTCTTCTGATGCGTGGCCGCATATGTCGTATTCGCCCAGACCACCGAGACGCCGTGCGACTTCAGGTAGTTGTAGGCGGTGGTGTTGTGGGATTTCTCCCGGTTCGTGTCCAGGATCACCCGGACCTTGACACCCTTGGATGCCTCCGTAGCCAGGTCCTGTTCCGCGGTGGTGTCGGTCAGCTCGTACATCGTCATGTCGAGCGTGCTCGTCGCGGACAGGATGAAGTTGTAGATCGGCGTATAACCCTGGTCGGGCATGGTGATCAGCGTGTAGTTGCTGGTGGCTGCCGACGATGCGGTCGCGGTGGCGACGACACCTGCTGCGACGAGTCCCAGAATTGTGGGCGCGACCAATAAGCGTGCCAACTTCATTGTCACGATCACTTTCGTTGGGTGACAGGACAAATCGGTTGTACCTGGACGGCGCGGCCGTCATCAACGAATTGAACGTGAAATGGGGTGGCTCAGAAGTTAACAGTGCGAGTGGTTAGTTGAATTTTCACAGTTGACCGGGAAATTCCGGTGAATTCACGCGGCGTCGGGTCGCTTGTGGTAGGCGTCGACGTACTCCTGACCGGACAGCTCCAGGATGGCGTACATGATTTCGTCCGTGACCGACCGGCGGACGGCGGGCGAGTCGGCCAGTCCGTCATAGCGCGAGAAATCCAGAGGCTTACCGAATCGTACGGTTACCGGCACAATTCGCGGCACGCGAACGCCTTTGGGCAGCATCTTGTCCGTGCCGATCAGCGCCAGCGGCACCACGGGCGCGCCGGTGGTCAGCGTCAGTTGCGCGACGCCGGTGTGGCCCCGGTGCAGCCGGCCGTCCAACGACCGGGTGCCCTCCGGGTAGATGCCGAACGCGCCGCCGCCCTGGAGCACCGTGGTCGCCACGTCCAGCGCGGCCAGCGACGCCCGGCCGGCACCCCGGTCCACCGGCACGTGGCCCAGCGCGCCGAGCAGGCCGCCGACCAGCCGCTGGCCGGGCTTGCGGCCGGTGAAGTACTCGGACTTCGCGAGGAACGCCACCGGGCGGCCGGCGACCAGTGGGATCACGACACTGTCGATGAAGGAGAGGTGGTTGCCGGCCAGGATCACCTGGCCGTGCCTGGGCACGTTCTCCAGGCCTTCGACGGTGGGCCGGTAGATCGCCTTGGCGGCAGGCGCGATCACGCCTCGGATCACCTCGTACAGCACCGCAGCCTCCTCACGACGTATGCGAGGTTA
>DASZXM010000017.1:0-6439 GCA_035546415.1 Pseudonocardiaceae bacterium | reverse complement strand
CGTTCGTGGCCGGTGTGGTGACCGCCGACGTGGACGCCGTCCGGGACAACGCGGCACGACAGATGACGTTCTACGACCAGGTGCCCTCCTACCGGCGCGTCATCGAACTGGAGGGCGCGTCCCGCGCGGCCGACCTGGCGGTCATCGGTGACGAGGACACGGTCGCGGCGGCGGTGCGCCGCTACGTCGACGCCGGTGCCACCGAGGTCGTGTTCACCCGGACCGAGCTGGGTTCGGCCGCTGACCAGCAGCGCACCTGGACGCTGCTCGGCGAACTCGCGTCGACCTGACCGGAGGGGAGCCGTCCACTGGCGACGGTCGGGCCGCGCGGATGCCCGCTGGGACCACGAGGACCGGCTGCGTCGGCGTGACGCGGCGACTTGCTCAGACCGGCAGCTTGTCGCGTGCCGTCTCGGTGGCCCGCTGGGCCTGCCGACCCGCGCGTCGGGCGGCGCGGCGGGCCCGCCAGCCCAGGGACGGCCGACCCTCGGTGTCGGCCGCGGCGATGAGCAGACCACCGGCCAAGCCGGCGTTCTTCAGGAACTGGATCAGCTGTTGCTGCTTTTCCTGGTCGTTGCTCGCCTCCCAGAAGGGATGACCCGCGGCGGTGGTCGGCACCAGACTGCCGATCAAGGCCAGCGCGGCAAGACGGGGCGCCCGGCCCAGCGCGAGCATCACCCCGGCACCGATCTTCACGGCGGCGTCGACCTGGACCAGGGTCACCGGGTCGGTCGGAGTGCCCTCGGGCAGCGCGTCCTTGACCGATCCCGCGACGCCGTCCAGGACGGGCGAAGCCGCCTCCGCGTGCGCCGCCGGCTGCCGCAGTTGGTTGACACCGCCGACGATGAAGATGGACGCGAGCAGAGGACGCGCCAACCTGCGTAGAAGCATGGCCGCCACCTTTCCCGAGCAGGAACACCTACTCCATGGGTACCCAGTGCGGGGACAGCCACTCGGTACCGGTGACCAACCCGGCCAACGGTGACCGGCGCGCAGACGACGGGGTACCTGTGGTCACGGCACGCCGGGCGAGATCACACTCCGCGGTGCGCTGCCACGATTAGCCAGCCAACCCGATCCGGTGGGCATTGCGTCAGGCTTGTCCGATCCCACAAACCCGGAAGGGGCAACTCTTCCGGTCACTTTTCCGGTCAGTCGTCATGGTCTCGGGTCGACCGCGCCGGAACCCTTGCCTTGTGTCCGTTCCCGGCGGGGCAAGGGGTGACCGTTCGATGCTGAGGTGCAAGGGATCCGACAGGCTCGTCGCCCTGCTGGTCGTGGCACTGGCCGGCGGCGGGCTCGCGCTGGCGGCGGGAACGCCCGCGAACGCGAGCCCGTCGACGGCCACGGGCGCGACCGCGGTCCCGACGGTGCGCGACTGCGGCACGGGGCCGACGCAAACTCGGCCTGCCAGCCTGGTCCTGGCCTGCGCCGACGGCAAGATGGTCGCGGGCGGGCTGCGCTGGCGAAGCTGGAACGCGACCCGGGCGAACGCGACCGCGACCGTCACCTGGCAGGCCACCCCCACCACCGAGGGTCACACCGGCGCGGACATCATCCTGTCCGATCCGGTTGTCGAGGCCGATGGTGACACGGTGTTCACCACGCTGACGATGCACGTGACCGGCAGCACGCCGGACGGGTTCAAACGGAACCTGTCGTTCGACGAGACGCCCACGGCCACGTCCGCGGCATCGACGTCCGCACCGGGCATCCGGCCGGCCGCGGCCAGCGGCACGCTGAACACCGCCGCGATCGGTGGTTACTGGGAGTTGGCGGGCGGCCCGTCGTCGGTGGCCTTGATCGCCGAGGCGATCACCGGTGCGGAGTCCGCGTTCGAGCCCGGCATCATCCAGCCGGGCGAGCCGTACTCCACGACCGGTTGGGGCCTGTGGCAGATCACGCCCGGGAACTCGGTACCCGCCTACGGCGAGGACTACCAGCTCCTGGACCCGTGGAACAACGCCGAGGCGGCGGTCGCCAAGTACGACGCGGCCGGCGGCTTCTCCCCCTGGACCACCTATGACGACGGCGCCTACGAGAGTTTCATGGGAGACACCGCCACACCCGACACCAACCTGTCCGACCCCGGCCAGTACGTGCCGATCAACGGCGCCCCATCCGGCACCCACAACGGCTCCAACCCCGGCAGCACGTACGGACCGCCCATCCCCGGCGGTGGCGCCCCCGCGCCGGGGTTCGCCTTCAAGGCGGTGTTCCAGGCCAACAACCACGTGCTGGCCGGATACAGCTCCAGCGGCTCCAGCTTCACCACCACGCTCGGGTTGATGGCCGGCACCGCCCCGTCGGTCACGACGCTGGACGACGGCACCTTCGAGGCGGCGTTCGAGACCAACAACGACCACCTGGCGTTCAGCCACCTGGGCGGCGGCACATTGAACACCCACGAGGGGATGCTCCAGGGCACGAGCCCGGCGATCGCGGCACTGCCCGACGGCGGCTGGCTCGCCGCGTTCCAGGCCAACAACAGCCACCTGTTCCTGTTCGACTCCGGCCAGCACGTCACCGACACCGACCTGGGAATGGCCCCGGGTACCAGCCCCGCGATCGCCGTCCAGTCCAACGGCTCCTACCGGGTGGTCTTCCAGTCCAACAACCATATGTTGGCCGGATACAACTCAAGCGGCTCCAACTTCACCACCACCACGGGGATGAAACCCGCCACCAGCCCCTCGATCACGACGCTGCCCGGCGGCCAGTACGAGGTCGCCGTCCAGGCCAACACCGGCAAACTGGCCACCCTCCACTTCGGATCGGGCTACACCGTCAACCCCACCGACCTCGGCATGGACCCCGCCTCCAGTCCGGCGGTCGCCGCCCAGTCCGACGGCACCTTCCGGGTGGTGTTCGAGGCCAACAACGACCTGCTGGCCGGATACAGCTCCAGCGGCTCCAACTTCACCGCCACCACCGGGATGAAGGCCGCCACCAGCCCGTCGATCACGGCCGAGCCGGGCGGCGAGTACGAGGTCGCCGTCGAAGCCAACACCGGCAAACTGGCCACCCTCCACTTCGGGTCCGGCTACACCGTCAACGTCACCCACCTCGGCATGGACGTCACCACCGGCCCCGCCATCACCTACTGACAACTCGTTTCAGAACGGTTTTGTGAGTTGGCGGTGACAGATCAGGGCGCATCCCAGTTGTAGAAGGCCCAGATGGATGTCGGCGCGTCGCTCGTACCGGACACGGAGCCGTTTGAGCTGGTGCAGCCAGGCGAACGTACGCTCCACGACCCAGCGCACCGCAAGGTTCCGCGGTGGTGGTCGTAGTCGTAGGCACGGTCGGCACAGAGCCAGTGGGGCCGCCGCCAGGGCAGGCCTCGCTTGCCGCGGATCACCGGCAGCGCCTCGACCAAAGGGATGAGTTGGGTGCTGTCGTGGCGGTTGCCGCCGGTCAGCAGCACTGCGAGGGGATGCCATGGCCTTCGGTGATCAGGTGATGCTTGGCGCCGGGTCGAGCCCGATCGACGGGCGAGAGGCCCGTCGCCGCCCCCCTCAACGCTCGCACGTGCGAGCCGTCCGCCACGGCGACCTCCAGGTCCAGCCGATCCAGGGCACGCAACTGGTCGAGCAGCAGCTCGTGGACCTTGGCGAACACGCCGGCTTCGGTCCGGTCCCGCAGTCGGCGCCAGCAGGTCACCCTGGAGCAACCGGCCACCTCGCGGGGTAGTTCCCGCCGTCGGGAGCACTCACGCGGCCGAGCCCGCGGGCGAACCATAAGCGCGAGGTTATCCGTACCACAGGTCTTCGTGGCCGCTCTTCATCCACAGAGCCCAAACACGGCCTCGGCACGGCCGGCTTTGTGCTCGGACACAGCAGTGGGGGAGCTGGCCGGACAAGAGGGGAATTCTTCGCGCACCGGCGGTGCGCCACGGCATCGCGTCCGAAACAGGGTATTCGCCGTGATTTCGGCATGCGACCGCACTGCACTCGACGCATGTCATACGAAAGGCCACATCAATGAGTGCCACTCAATCCAATCTCTCGTCGGCCGGTTTCGACTACGTCGTCGCCGTCACGCAGGACAGTGTGAACGCGCGGCTGGCGGACTACCTGTACGGCGGCCTGGGCGAGGTCGTCCTGTGCTACGTCTACGACGAGAACAACAACCCCGTCCAGACCGACTACACCACGTTCGTCGCCAACGCCGGCAACACGGACCCGTTCACCGTGCCCAACGGCACGCCGGCCAGCGACCCCCGGGTCCAGAACCTGAACAACGCGGCCTTCGCGTTCGCCGTCAAGGCGAAGCTCGGCCTGCCGCCCGGTGTCCCGCCGGCCTCACTGCCGCCCGTGATCGGGCTGAAGCCGGGCCAGTCGGCCGTGACGTACACGATGCTGTTCACCGAGTTCGTCGCGACCGCGCTCAACTTCGGCCCCCGCGGCTCGGTGACGTGGTTCAACGAGTCCCAGCCCTACGGCACGGCATGGATGTTCTCCGGCCTGGTCGACCTCAACTTCACCGACGCCGCGTTCACGAGCCTGCCCCAGGCCGTGCAGAACCGGATCAAGGACATCGGCGACCAGAACATGTTCGGCGTCCAGCAGTTGTACTACGACCTGAACAACAGTGGACTGGAGACGAGCTTCGCATTCGACAAGCTCCCGTCCAACAACCCGATCAACGGGTTCATGGCCGACGACTTCATCGGCACCTACTGGAAGGCTTTGAACGGAGCCGAAGTGCTGGGATACACCGCACGGCAGGTCACGCCGACCCAGCCCTCCGCGATCGCGGTGACGAACGTGAACTTCTTCACTCCCGACGCCGTCGCCGCCGGCGCGCCGCTGACGCTGAACTACCTGTGCGCCGCGAACAACGACGCGCTGCCCACCGTGGAGAACGCCCGGTTCGGCTGGGACTGGATCGACGCGGCCGAGAACGACCAGCATGACGGCGTCGCCGCGTTGAACCGCAACGCGCTGGCCAAATACCTCAACAGCGCCGACCCGGGCAACGGTGCGCTGTCCGCCTACGTGGCCCGCAACTGCTACCGGCCCTCGGTGACGGTCACCTACAAGGGCGGCATCCAACTCGAGGTCGACTACCAGTGGGGCATGACCGCCGGGCAGGCGCCGACGGTGACCTTCCCCGCGTCGGGCAACACGCTCCTGACCTACTCCTACAGCTCCGGCACCGCCTCCGATCAGGCCGGTCTCAACGGTGACGCCGGCAAGATGGAGCTGTCGTCCACGTTCGACCTGAGCGTCACCGTGCAGGGCAACCAGATCGTCGTCACCCAGCACCTGGTCATCTGGACGTACGTGCGCTACCTGGCCACCGACGACAGCGGCAACGTCGTCGACAAGCAGATCACCGACACCTACACCATCGGCGTCGACGACACCGGCCACATCAAGGCGACCTTGGCCAGCTCGGTCCCGGTCGACAACTCGAAGACCCCGCAGGCCAACGGCTTCCTGAACTTCTGGGCCGACGTGCAGAGCCTGTCCGACAGCGTCACGCAGTGGGCGCAGAACTGCGTCGCGACGAGACTGACCGACGTCCCGCTGTCCTTCGTGGAGAACTTCGTCTTCCCCGGCGGTGCCACGTTCGCCTTCACCGACGCCGGCTTCTCCGCCGCGCAGGACCTCGTCGCGCATCTCACCTACACCGACTGACCACGTTTCACCGGCGGGCGGCGCACCAGCCGCCCGCCGCTCACCGGAGGTGCTCACTACCCCATGAAGATCACTGCCGAATCCGAACTCATGCAGAACCACAAGCACGCCGTCGTGATGGCGCCGGACCTCGCGTTCGAGGTCCTCCAGTCCACCGAGGGCGACGCGCTGTTCTTCTCCATCGGCACCGACCACGTCCTGTACCTGACCCGCGAGGTGACGGCGACGCCGACCGGCTGGAACCGGGTGGACCTCAGCAGCGCGCTCGCCGCCGAACACGGTGGCGCCACCGTCGTCGCCAAGACGTTCGCCGTCAGCCAGGACGCCCAGAGTCTCGGCGTGGACATCGCACTCGTCGTGACCGTCGGCGGGACCGACTTCCTCTACCTGTCGCTGGGCAATGTGAACACCGACGCCACCTGGGCGGACGGTGTCACGTGGACGGCCGTGCCCTTCGACGCCGGCTCCACGCCCAATCCCCTGACGATCGCCGACGTGGCACTGGAGAACCTTCCGGTGCCCGGTGGCGGTGCCGGCAGCTTCGACAACATCTTCGTCGACGTCGTGCGCACGCCCGGCGACCCGTTGCGGCTGCTCAACCGCTACTACATCACCCCCGGCGGCTCGCCGTGGTGGCACGCCCACCACCTGGCCGCGGACCTGGCAGCCGGCAGTGTCGTCAACTGCCTGGGCCAGCGGGTGAACGATCCGCTGCCCGGTATCTACACGTTCGGCTCGATCGACGGTGAGCGCGAACTGTTGTTCACGCCGCAGTACAACTACTTCCGGCCCTC
>DASZXM010000016.1:0-4861 GCA_035546415.1 Pseudonocardiaceae bacterium | reverse complement strand
ATCCTGATCATCGTGCTGTTCATCGCGGTCGGCTTCCTGATCCGCTCCATGACCAAGCACCTGAAGAAGGTCCCGGCCAGCTTCGACCCGGAGCCGGAGGAACCGGCCACGGACGAGTCGTCGACCGACGCCCCCGGCCGGCCGGTCGACGACCAGGCCACGGCCAAGGCGGACAAGGCTGATAAGACCGCCAAAGCGGTCGATCGGGAGAAACAGGACCACTAGGGCCGGCGTCTCGGCAGGCCTCAGTCGGTGATGCCGCGGCGGCGCACCGAGCGGAGCCAGCTGCGGACAGCCGGCAGGTTCGGCACGGCGGGCAGCGGCGACCGGAGCACGGCCTCCGCGCTGCGGTCCCGCAGCGACTCCACCCACGCCTGCGTCTCCACCCACGGCAGTTCGCCGGTCGCGACCGCGTTCAGCAGCTCCCGGTCGGCCGACACGTCCAGGTCCAGCTCGCCGGTACGCAGTGCACGCTCGGACACGGTGAGCAGTCGGATCACGTCGGCCACCTGCCGCCACCTCGGTGTCCCGCCCGCAGCCATCGCCGCCGACGCACGCGCGTACTCCGTGGCCGTCGCCCGCCGGTAGGCGTCGGCGATCCGCTGCGACAGGAACGCCACGGTCAACTCGCGCAGTTCGGCGCCGAAGGGTTGTCGCACCTCGACGATCGGTGACGACAGCACCTCCAACGCGTCCGGGTCGCCCGCCAGCGCCAGCACGCAGAACCGTTCCAGCTCCCAGCTCAGCCGGTCCAGCCCCGGTCCGCCGACGGTGTCCGGCGGTTTGTCGAACTCCCAGAACAGCTCGGTCGGCGGCACGAAAACGGCCCGCCTGCGGATCTCGTCCGCCGGCACGTCATCCAGCGCGACCAGGCCGTGTGCTGGCGCACCGACCACCACGGACAGCACGGTGTGCCGCTCCGCGAACGCCGCGGCGTCGGCGAATTCCGTCGCCTCGTCAGCACCGGGTACGGTCACACGCTCCAGTTTGCTGGACACTGGTCCCCATGACGAACAGGCTCGCCGGCTCGACAAGTCCGTACCTGCTCCAGCACGCGGAGAACCCCGTGGACTGGTGGCCATGGGGTGACGAGGCGTTCGCCGAGGCGCGACGCCGGGACGTGCCCGTGCTGCTGTCCGTCGGCTACGCGGCCTGCCACTGGTGCCATGTCATGGCCCACGAGTCGTTCGAGAACCCCACTGTCGCGGCGCTGATGAACGACAACTTCGTGAACATCAAGGTGGACCGTGAGGAACGGCCCGATGTGGACGCCGTCTACATGGAGACGACACAGGCGATGTCCGGCCACGGCGGCTGGCCGATGACGTGCTTCCTCACCCCGGAAGGCCAGCCGTTCCATTGCGGCACCTACTATCCGCCGGCTCCCCGGCCCGGTATGCCGTCGTTCACGCAGTTGCTGCAGGGCATCACGCAGGCGTGGACGGCCCGCCGGGACGAGGTGACCAGCGTCGCGACCGACATCGTGAAGGCGCTCACCGAACGGCAGCAGCCACTGCCCGAGGGCGCGGTCGACGCCGACGTCCTGGACGGCGCCGCCGTGTCGCTGCTCGGCGACTTCGACCGGCGCAACGGCGGATTCGGCGGTGCGCCGAAGTTCCCACCGTCCATGGTGCTGGAGTTCCTGCTGCGCCACCACGAGCGCACCGGCTCGGCCGACTCGCTGTCCATGGTGGAGTCGACGTGCGAGGCGATGGCCCGCGGCGGCATCTACGACCAGCTCGCCGGCGGCTTCGCCCGGTACAGCGTGGACGCCGCCTGGGTCGTGCCGCACTTCGAGAAGATGTTGTACGACAACGCCTTGCTGCTGCGTGTGTACGCCCATCTGCACCGTCGCACCGGTTCACCGCTGGCCCGCCGGATCGCCGACGAGACGGCCGCGTTCCTGATCCGCGACCTCGGCACCGAGCAGGGTGCGTTCGCGGCCGCGCTGGACGCGGACACCAACGGTGTCGAGGGCCTCACCTACGTGTGGCGGCCCAGCCAGCTCACCGACCTGCTGGGCGACCAGGACGGCCGGTGGGCGGCCGACCTGCTCGGCGTGACGGCCCACGGCACGTTCGAGCACGGCGACTCGACGCTCCAACTGCGTGCGGATCCGGACGACCCGGCGCGCTGGTCGTCCGTGCGGGGTCGGCTGCTGCTGGCCCGCAAGGCCCGGCCACAGCCGGCGCGCGACGACAAGGTCGTGACGGCGTGGAACGGCCTGGCGATCGGGGCGCTCGCCGAAGCAGGCGTGGCACTGGGCCGCCCGGACTGGGTGGCCGCGGCCATCCGCGCGGCCGAGTTCGTCGTCGACACGCACGTCGTCGACGGGCGGCTGCGTCGCACCTCGCGGGATGGCGTGGTCGGCACCTCGCCGGGCGTGCTGGAGGACTACGGCTGCCTCGCCGAGGGCCTGCTGGCCCTGTATCAGTCGACGGCGGACGCGCGGTGGCTGGCCACGGCGACCGGCCTGTTGGAGGTCGCGACCGAGTGGTTCAAGGACTACGACTCGGCAGGCGCCTACTTCGACACGGCCGACGACGCGGAGCGCCTGATCCGCCGCCCGGCCGACCCGACCGACAACGCCAGCCCGTCCGGTGCGTCGGCCTTGGCCGGCGCTCTGCTGGCGGCGTCGGTGCTGGCCGAACCGGAGGACGCGGCGGGCTACCGGGAGGCGGTGGACGCAGCGGTGGCCAGGGCGGGCCTGCTGATCGGCAGGGCGCCGAGGTTCGCCGGCCAGTGGGCGGCCGTGGCCGAGGCATGGCTGGCCGGTCCACTGCAGGTGGCGATCGTCGGCTCGGGCCCGGGCGCGGACGAGCTGCGCGCGGCAGCCGTCGCCACCATGGCCGGCGGCGCCGTGCTGCTGTCCGGCGAACCGGATCAGCCGGGCGCGCCCCTGCTGGCGGTGCGACCGCTGGTCGATGGCAAACCAACGGCGTACGTGTGTCGCGGCTTCGTCTGCGACTGGCCTGTCACCACTGTCAACGATCTTCGCCGCCAGTTGGTTCCCGATTCACCCGCAGCGAACAGCGACGCCACCAGCTGATTGCACGAGTAACGTCGGTAACGACGTAATCATGTAATCAGGAGGTGCGTCATGTACGGCAGGTTCGGAGGGGGTCGGATGCGCCACGGTTGGGGTCCTGGTGGCGGTCGGGGGCGCGGTGCCCAGCAGGAGCCGCCGCCCGCCGACGACGTCGCGGCATGGTTTCGGGGCCGGCTGCCCGACGGTTGGTTCACAGCGGCGCCGGACATCACGGTCGACCGCGAGGAGATCCTGGTGGTCGGCGAACTGCCGCCGCCGGCGGCGGAGGACACCACCGATGAGGCTGCCGCGGCCGCTGCGGCCGCCGGTCGGATCGCCCGGTTCCGCGAGGAGACGCGGGACGAGCGGATCGAGATCGCCCGGCAGGCCGAGCACCGCTACGGCCGCAAGGTCGCGTGGGGTGCGCGGATCGGCTCGACGGAGGAGCTGTTCACGACTCTGTCCGTGCCGGTGATGACGCGCCTGCGCCAGCCGGAGCGGCTGGTCCTGGACACGCTGGTCAGTGCCGGTGTGGCGCGGTCCCGCTCGGAGGCGCTGGCGTGGGCGGTCCGCCTGGTCGGCGAGCACGCGGAGGCGTGGCTGGCCGACCTGCGCTCCGCGATGTCCGCGGTGGACGACCTGCGCCGTGAGGGCCCCGACCTGGCCTGATGTCGGCGCGACCGGGCCTCCCTGTAGCAAACGTATAGGCGAGGCCCGGTTCGCCGCGCGTTTCTCCGGGATAATCGACGGTGCCATGCCCGGCCGATGATCCTGGGGGATTGCGATGGGCTTGTACCTCAGCGTTCCGGTGGCACCGGCCATCCGCTGGGAGGTCCGCCTGCGTGGCGTGGTCGGCATCGCGCTGATCCCGGCACTGCTGCTGTGGCTGGTCCTGTCACTGGTGAAGCTGGTGCTGCTGGTCGTGTGGTGGGTGGCGATCGTGCCGATCTACCTGCTGGTCGCGGCCGTGGTGAAGGTGTTCACCTAGCGGAGTAGAGCACGAACCAGATCGCCACGTAGTGGCACAGCGCCGCCAACACGGTCGCGGCGTGGAAGAACTCGTGGTGGCCGAACGTCCTGGGCCACGGGTTGGGCCAGCGGGTCGCGTAGAACACGGCGCCCACGGTGTACAGCAGACCGCCGACCAGCAGCAGCACGAGCGCGGCCACGCCGGCGTGGTGCAGCAGTTGCGGCAGCACGAAGACGGCCACCCAGCCCAGCGCGATGTAGATGGGCACGCCGAGCCAGCGCGGTGCGTGCGGCCACAGCAGCTTGAGCGCCACGCCGCACACCGCACCGCCCCACACCACCCCGAGCACCACGTAGCCGGTCGGCCGGTCCATCGCCAGCAGCGAGAACGGTGTGTACGTGCCCGCGATGAACAGGAAGATCATCGAGTGGTCGAGCCGCTTCATCCACAGCCGGGCGCGGCGGCTGCGCCACGTGTGCCGGTGGTAGAGCGCGCTCACACCGAACAGGCCCAGCACGGTCGCCACGTAGACCGACGTGGCCGCCGCCGCCAGGCCGGACACGGTCGCCGCGGCCAGCGAGATCAGCGTCGCGCCGGTGGCCAGGGACATGTAGAACGACCAGTAGTGCAGCCAACCCCGCATTCGGGGACGGCTGGCTGCGGGCTCGGGCGGCCGGGGCGTGGTCGCGACGCTCACGAGCGCCAGGTTACGGGACCGTAGGTTGGCTGTGGATGAATGTGACCGCTACCACCAGCAACAACCCGGACGGACCTACTCCCGGCCGGCGGCCGCCAACCGTCGGTGCTCGACCGCGAGACACCTGTCCATCACCACGGTCAGACCGCCGGCAGCCGCCACGTCC
>DASZXM010000015.1:0-1795 GCA_035546415.1 Pseudonocardiaceae bacterium | reverse complement strand
GCCCGAACTGTTCGCACACCGCGGCGGTGGCCGATGCCTGAGTCCGGCCTGCTCACCGGCAAGGTCGTGCTGCTGGTCGGTGGCAGCACCGGCATCGGGGCGGACGCGGCGCGGGTGTTCGCCGCGGAGGGGGCGTCCGTCATGCTGGCCGCGCGGTCGCGGGACCGGCTCGCGGCGCTTGCCGACGAACTCACCGGCGCGGGGCACGATGTCGCCCACATCGCGGGCGACGTCAGTGTCGCCGCCGACGTCGCCCGGTTCGTGGACGCCACGCTCGCCCGGTTCGGCAGGCTCGACGGCGCGTTCAACAACGCGGGCATCAACCAGTTGGGCCGGCTGGACGACGTGTCGGAGGAGGACTTCGACCGGGTCATGGCCGTGAACGTGAAGGGCACCTGGCTGTGCCTGCGCGAGGAGATCCGCGCGATGCGCGACTCCGGCGGGTCGATCGTGAACACCAGCAGCATCGGCGGGTTTCGCGGCAACACCGGTCTGGGCGCCTACCAGGCGACCAAGCACGCGGTCATCGGCCTCACCCGCACCGCGGCCCACGACAACGGCCCGCTGGGCATCCGCGTCAACGCCATCGCCCCCGGACCGACCGAGACACCGATGTTCACGCGGTGGCGGCAGGAGGACCCGGAGGCGGTGGCCCGCCGTGTCGCCGCGGTCCCGATGCGCAAGGCCGGCACGACGACGGAGGTGGCGAACGCGGCCGCGTGGCTGTTGAGTGACCGGGCCGGTCACGTCAGCGGTGTCGTGCTGCCGGTGGACGGCGCGTACAGCGCATAATGTCCATTATGGACTCGCGGATGCCCAGTCTAGTGGGGGACGGCCCGCCGATGCGAGGTTCGGTTGCCTAACGCGGTTTTGCGCTGTCCATCCGACCAGCCGTGACGATCGGATATTCACAGCTTTGACAACGCCGCCCCCGCGCGACTGTGAAAATCACTGAATACCGCCGAAAGTCGGGAATTCCTTGCGGTTGCCGAAACTCCGCCGGACGATCAGGTGCGAGTCCTCATCGGACACCGAGAAAGGATTTCGTACATGGGTAACACGTCCCTGCGCGCCGGCGTCGTCGCCCTCCTGGCGGCCGGTTTAGGCCTGGCGGTACTGCCCGGCACGGCGTTCGCCGCGACTCACGCGGTGAACCACCTGGTCAGCGGCCACTCCAGGAGTCACGCCATGGAGTCCAGCAACTGGTCGGGTTACGTCGAGACCGGGAGCGGTTACACGTCGGCCAGTGCCACGTGGACCGTGCCGTCGGCGTCCGGCAGCGGGTACTCGTCGGCGTGGGTCGGCATCGACGGCGACGGCAACTCCGACCTGATCCAGACCGGCACCGAGTCCGACGCGAACGGCCAGTACTACGCGTGGTGGGAGATCCTGCCGGCCGCCGAGACGCCGATCGACAGCGTGTCGGTGTCGCCGGGCGACACGATCACCGCGTCCGTCCAGCAGGACGGCGGCAGCACGTGGACCATCAGCCTGACCGACGAGTCCAACGGCGAAAGCTTCACCACGCAACAGAACTACAACGGCCCCGGCCAGTCCGTCGAGTACATCCAGGAAGCACCGGAGGTCAACGGCACCATCTCCACGATGGCCGACTTCTCCACGTTCTCGTTCAGCGACCTGACCGTCAACGGCGGCAATCCGAACCTGACGTCGGACGACGAGATCGTGTGCGTGCAGAACGGCACGGCCGTGTCCACGCCGTCCGCGCCGAACAGCAGCGGGAACGGTTTCAGCGTCACCTACACCGGCTGACGACGACGAAGGCGGGGCCGCC
>DASZXM010000014.1:0-5791 GCA_035546415.1 Pseudonocardiaceae bacterium | reverse complement strand
CACGGTCAGGCACAGGTCCCGTACACGCCGACCTGGAACCCGGGCGGCCCCGATCACGGCAGCGGCGACGGCAACGCCCCCAACGCCGGCCAGATCATCAACATCCAGGGCTTCCACCGCCCGATGGACCCCGGTGTGCCCAACATCGAGCACCCGGCGACCTACTTCCCGAGCGGGAACCAGCCGCCCGCGCCGCCCGCGCCCGACTACGACAACACGCCGCCGCGCGACTACGACGACCCCAACTATCCGGGGATGTAGTCCACCCGCATGACGAGGGCCCTCCTGGCGGACGACGTGGCACGTCCGCCAGGAGGGCCCTTCTCCCCGGTCCCCACCGGTGATTCCACTCTGGACGGTGAAGCCCGCACGCGCCACCGGAAAGATCGGTTATCGCCCGATCGTGGCTGCCCGGGGTCACGTGTCTGACCGGTCACAGGGTGACCGGGAATAACCCGCGCGCGTGCCATTGTTGGCTCGACGTGAAGTCGTGCGCTCCGGGGCTCAGTGAAAATCTGAACCGGCGGTGACAGCCCGCGAACCGGCCACCGGTGTGGCCGGCCGACACGGTGGAACTCCGTGGCCGACGGTGACAGTCCGGATGGGAGGCGCGCACGGGTCGTGGCGGCCGCCCCTGTCCGGGTGGTCCGTCCGGCCTGCCGTGCCAGCCCCGGTCGCCGGGGAGGGATGGGCGCGGTGGACGTGCTGTTGCAACACGGTTTCTCGCTGTTCGGCGAGCGTGTTTCCTGGGCGGAGTTCGTCGGCCAGCTGTGCGCGCTGGCAGTGGTGTTCCTGGCGCAACGCCGGACCCTGTGGACATGGCCGGTGCAACTCGGCGCGACGGTCCTGCTGTTCGTGGTGTACACGTCGGCCCACCTCGGTGGCCTCGCCGGTCGCCAGGTCGTGATCTTCGCGATCTCCGTCTACGGCTGGTGGGCGTGGACCCGGCACCGGGACCCGGTCTATGGCATCGCCGTGCGCAAGGCGACGGCCAAGGAGCGGCTCGCGCTGCTCGGCGTGCTGGCCGTGGGCACGGTGGGCTTCGCGTTCCTGCTGCAGGCACTGAACGCGTCGTGGAGCCCGTGGCCGGACGCGTGGATCTTCGTCGGCACGCTGGTCGCGTTCGCCGCGCAGGGCCTCGGGTTCGTGGAGTTCTGGCTGGTGTGGCTGCTGGTGGACGCCGTCGGCGTGCCGCTCCAGCTCAGTTCGCACCTGTTCTTCTCGGCGCTGGTCTACGTGGTGTTCGCCGTCCTGGTGGTCCGCGGTTTCCTGGACTGGGCCCGCACGGCCCGCAAGGCGGTCGTGGCGGCCGACGCCGTACCGGCGGCCCGCTGACACGCGAGGAGGGGGCGGCCGTGGCCACCCCCTCCTCGTCATCGCCTGCTCACGCCGCGCCGGAGTCCGACAGTTGCGGGCCTGCGGCCTGCACGTCGTCGATCTTGTACCGGGTCGCCGCCTCGACCACCTTGGCGTGGTCGATCTCCCCGCGCCTGGCCAGCGCCCCCAGCACGCCCACGGCGATGGACGGGGCGTCCACCAGGAAGTGGCGCCGCGCCGCCGGACGGGTGTCGGAGAAGCCGAAACCGTCCGTGCCCAGCGACACCATGTCACCGCGCACCCACGGCCGGATCAGGTCCGGTACGGCCCGCATCCAGTCCGACACCGCCACGATCGGCGAGTCCTCCCGGCCCAGCACCGACGTCACGTACGGCACCTCCGGCTCGGCGCCCGGGTGCAGCATGTTGCGCCGGTCCACCTCGACGGCCTCCCGCCGCAGCTCCGACCACGACGTCGCCGACCACACCTCGGCCCGCACGCCCCACTCGTCGGACAGCATCGCCTGCGCCTTCAGCGCGTCCGGCATCGTCACACCGGACACCAGGATCCTGGCCCTCGGCCCGTCGCCCGCCGGTGCCTCCGCGTACCGGTACAGGCCGCGCAACAGGCCCTCCACATCCAGGTTCTCCGGCTCGGCCGGCTGCACGTAGGGCTCGTTGTAGACCGTCAGGTAGTAGAAGACGTTCTCCGGCTGCTCGCCGTACATCCGCCGCAGGCCGTCCTTGACGATGTGCGCGATCTCGAACGACCACGCCGGGTCGTACGCCACGACGGCCGGGTTCGTCGCGGCCAGCAGCAGCGAGTGCCCGTCGTTGTGCTGGAGGCCCTCGCCGGTCAGGGTGGTACGGCCCGCGGTGGCACCGAGCGCGAAGCCGCGGGCCATCTGGTCGGCAGCCGCCCACAGGCCGTCACCGGTGCGCTGGAAGCCGAACATCGAGTAGAAGATGTAGATCGGGATCATCGGCTCGCCGTGCGTCGCGTACGCGGTGCCGGCGGCCGTGAACGACGCCGTCGAACCGGCCTCGTTGATGCCCTCGTGCAGGATCTGGCCCTGCTCGCTCTCCTTGTAGGCGAGCATCAGGCTGGCGTCCACCGACGTGTACGCCTGGCCGTGCGGGTTGTAGATCTTCTGCGTCGGGAACATCGAGTCCATGCCGAACGTGCGCGCCTCGTCCGGGATGATCGGCACCAGCCGCGGACCCACGCTCTTGTCCTTCGCCAGGTCACGGACCAGCCGGACGAACGCCATCGTCGTGGCGACCTCCTGCTTGCCCGAACCGCGCCTGACCACGTCGTAGACCTTGTCGCCGGGCAGCACCAGCGCGGTCGACTTGTTCCGCCGCTCCGGCACGAACCCGCCCAGCTGCCGGCGCCGCTCCAGCAGGTACTGGATCTCCGGCGCGTCCAGCCCGGGGTGGTAGTACGGCGGCAGGTACGGGTCGGCCTCGAGTTCCTTGTCGCTGATCGGGATGCGCATCTCGTCCCGGAACAGCTTCAGGTCCTGCAGGGTCATCTTCTTCATCTGGTGCGTGGCGTTGCGCCCGGCGAAGTGCGGACCCAGGCCGTAGCCCTTGATGGTCTTCGCCAGGATCACCGTCGGCTGGCCGTGGTGCTCCACGGCGGCCTGGTACGCGGCGTACATCTTGCGGTAGTCGTGACCGCCGCGCTTGAGGTTCCAGATGTCCTGGTCGGTCATTGCCGCGACCATTTCCTTGGTGCGCGGATCACGGCCGAAGAAGTGCTCCCGCACGTACGCGCCGTCATTGGCCTTGTACGTCTGGTAGTCACCGTCCGGGGTGACGTTCATCAGGTTGATCAGCGCGCCGTCCCGGTCGGCGTGCAGCAGGGCGTCCCATTCGCGGCCCCAGATCACCTTGATGACGTTCCAGCCGGCGCCGTGGAAGAACGACTCCAGCTCCTGGATGATCTTGCCGTTGCCGCGTACCGGCCCGTCCAGCCGCTGCAGATTGCAGTTGATGACGAACGTGAGGTTGTCCAGGCCCTCGTTCGCGGCCACGTGCACCAGGCCACGCGACTCGGCCTCGTCCATCTCGCCGTCGCCCAGGAACGCCCACACGTGCTGCTGGGAGGTGTCCTTGATGCCCCGGTCGTGCAGGTAACGGTTGAACCGCGCCTGGTAGATCGCGTTCATCGGGCCCAGCCCCATGGACACGGTCGGGAACTCCCAGAAGTCCGGCATGAGCCGCGGGTGCGGGTAGGACGGCAGGCCGCCCCCGGCACCGGCGTGCGAGTACTCCTGCCGGAACCCGTCCAGGTGATTGCTGGACAGCCGGCCCTCCAGGAACGCCCGGGCGTAGATGCCGGGGGAGGCGTGCCCCTGGATGTAGACCTGGTCACCGCCGCCGGGGTGGTCCTTGCCCCGGAAGAACCAGTTGAAGCCCACCTCGTACAGCGTCGCGGACGACGCGTACGTCGAAATGTGGCCGCCGACACCCACACCCGGCCGTTGCGCCCGGTGCACGGTCATCGCGGCGTTCCAGCGGATCCACGCGCGGTAACGGCGTTCTGTTTCTTCGTCACCGGGGAACCACGGCTCGCGCTCGGTGGGAATGGTGTTCACGTAGTCCGTGCTGGTCAGCGCGGGTACGCCGACGCGGCGCTCACGAGCGCGCTCGAGCAGCCTCAGCATCAGGTACCGGGCGCGCTGCTGACCTGCGGCGTTGAGGACGGCGTCGAACGAGTCGAGCCACTCGCCGGTCTCCTCGGGGTCGATGTCCGGGAGGTAGGCGGCGAGCCCGTCCCGGATGACCCGGACACGCTCGGTCTGACCAGCGCCAGCGCCGGCGGCGCTGCTGTTCTGCGGGGCCAAGGGATCTCCTAGCCTGATTGCGGTTCTCTACCACGGCGCGCCGGCAATCGGGCTGCGTCGCACATTCACACTATGCGCCCTGAACACCACTACCCGCGAGTAGCTCTGGATCGTTCCCGCCGGGCATGATGTCCGATGTGGGCAGGGCCACCGCCGGGCGGCCCAGCTGAAAACCTACCGGCCCGCGGACGCGGTCGGCAGGGGGTCGCACCCCTATCGGGCACGCCCGGTCACGGCGTGTCCCGGTGTGGACGGTTGCGCTCCAGGGCCGGGCAGTGTTCGCTAACCAGGATTGGTGTCGGGAACAACGTGCGGTGGCCCGCTCTCGCCCGAGGGTGGCGGCTACCGCACTGGCGTAGTTGGAGGAGTGACAGACCGTGGTCGCCGCGGAAGACGCCGGTAAGATCGGCGTCGCCGAGAAACTCGGAATCGAGCAGGGCCAGGTGGTCGGAGAGCTCGGTTGGGACGAGGACGTCGATGACGACGTGCGGGCAGCCGTCGAGGAACGTTGCGGCAGCGAACTGCTCGACGAGGACGCCGACGAGGTGTTGGACGTCATACTGCTCTGGTGGCGGGAGAGCGACGGCGACCTGGTCGACCAGCTGATGGACGCGACGGGCCCGCTGGCCGAGGACGGCGTGATCTGGGTGCTGACTCCGAAGACCGGCCGCCCCGGCCACGTCGAGCCGAGCGACATCGCGGAGGCGGTCCCCACGGCCGGCCTGTCCCAGACGTCGAACATCAGCGTCGGCCCCGACTGGACCGGTACCAGGCTGGTATCACCCAAGTCGGCCAAGTCCCGCCGCTAAGCTGGCTGGCGGCAGAACGTCGACGGTAGGAGCTGGCATGGCGGTCGAAGTAGGTTCGGAAGCGCCGGACTTCACACTGAACGACTACAACAGGGAAAAAGTCACCCTGTCGTCGTTCCGCGGGAACAAGAACGTCCTCCTGGTCTTCTACCCGTTCGCCTTCAGCGGCGTCTGCACGGGCGAGTTCTGCCAGATCAGGGACGAACTCGCCGACTACCAGAACGACAAGGTCCAGGTCATCGGCGTATCGGTGGACAGCGCCTTCGCCCTGAAGGCCTGGGCGAAACAGGAGGGCTACGAGTTCCCCCTGCTCTCCGACTTCTGGCCCCACGGCGAAGTGGCAAAGACGTACGGAGTCTTCAACGAAGCAGCAGGAATGTCCAACAGGGGCACGTTCCTCATCGACAAAAACGGCGTGGTCCAATTCGCCGAAATGAACCAACCAGGCGAAGCCCGCGACCAGGACGTATGGAAAAAAGCAATAGCAACCCTCTCCTGACCACCAAGTCGGCCGCCTCGAAGAGCCGGCCCGACGAGGGCGCATAGCTCAGCGGAAGAGCACCGGCCTTACAAGCCGGGGGTCGTAGGTTCGAACCCTACTGCGCCCACAAGAGCCCCTTGACCAGGGGAAACACTCTCCGGCTTGCTCGGCGTGACTCGGCACAGCGCTCAGTGACACCACAACTGTGAGGTCTTGAGCATGGAGTCAACACACCGTTGGTACCCGCTGGTCCGCGAGTGGGAGCGGACCCTGAGGGCCGAGAACAAGTCCAAGAACACGATCGAGATCTACGGCCACTGCACCCGGTTGATG
>DASZXM010000013.1:0-1974 GCA_035546415.1 Pseudonocardiaceae bacterium | reverse complement strand
TCCTGCCACCGCTGGAACTGGTCGACGAGGAGGGTCGGCCAGCACGACTGGCCGCGGAGAACGGCGCCCGCGTCAGCGGCACACCGTTCATCAGTTGCTACGCACCGGCGGACATGGTGGCACTGGCCCGGGAAGCGGGCTTCCGACACGCGCGGCACGTGTCGGCGGCGACGCTCAACGAGCGCTACTTCGCCAGTCGGACGGACGGCCTGCGCACGTCCAGCGGTGAGGAGTTGCTAGTCGCGACGGCCGGCGACGACGTGGGCGACCGCACCCCCGGCGACGAGTAGGACGGCGCCGACGGCGGCGCATCCCGTTGTCCGGCCGATGACGCCCGCGGTGGCCGACGTGGTGTGGATCAGCAGGGTGACCACCGGGTTGACCGGTGGAATCCCGTGCACCAGCACGAACAACGGCAGCAGGAGCAGCGTGGCCAGCAGGCCGTAGCCCGGCCGGCGGATCACCAGCCGCGACGTCACCAGGCCGATCGCGGTGCCGGCACACGCCCCGGTGAGCAGCCCTTCCGCGCCGGCCAGCACGTCCAGGCCGGTGATACCCCGGAAACCGAACACGACGGGAACGGCGAGCACGACCGCACTCAGCACGGCACACCACGCCAGCACCACCGACACGGCCGCGACGAGCACCCGCCACGAGCGGCCCGCGTTCACGACCGTGATGGCGCGCTGCACCGGGTCCTCGGCGGCGATCAGCACCACGGTCAGCCACGCCGCCAGCACCACCGTCGCGGCGGCGAGCACGCCGAAGATCGGCAGTGCGGGCTGGTTCGGGTCGCCGTGCACGAACGCGGCCGCCACGACGAAATACAGCAGCACGGGCGGCAGATAGCGTTGTGAGTGCAGGAGAATCGCCAGCGTGTAGCAGAACAGGGCGACCACGCGACGCCACCGCTCGGCGCTGTCAGGCGTTCTCGCGGGCGGCGCGCCACCGGTTCAGCAGGTCGGTCGCCTGCTCCTCGGTGATCTCCACGTGTTCCCGATCCATGCTGCCCAGCACGTAGTAGCGCTCCAGGTAGTCGCTGGGGTGCCACTGGAGGTCGTTGCCGATGGCCTCGTCGGTCGGGCGCGGGCTGGTGTGGACACGGCGGACCAGGCCGGTGGCGTTCTCCGCCGTGCCACCGTCCCTGATCAGTGCGAAGTACTGCACCACCGGAGTGTCCGCTGCCATGGTCACCACCCTACCTTTCCGGCGGCCGGATACCGGACGCGCCTTGCGGCCGTGGCACGGCACCGAAGATCTGGTTCTGCTGGTCGTTCAGTTCCTGCACGCGTTCCGGTGGCACGCCGGGCAGCCGCGCCTGCTCGTACAGGTCGTGGGTGACCATCTTGGCGTCGAAGCTCTCCTGGGTGTGGAACTGCATCTCGAAGACGTGGCCGGTGTTCGGGTCCCGCCAGAAGCTGTTGATGCCCTGGTACGCCGGTGATCCCCAGGTGTTCTTGAACTTCACCGGCTCGAAGCCGGCGTTCTGGAAGTGTTGCAGCGTCGTGTTCACGCCGTCGGTGTACGCGGTGCCCTCGCCGGGGAAGCGCATCGTGTAGCGGACGGAGTCCTTCATGTCGGCGAGCGCGTCGTCGATGTTGCGGTTCGGGCTCTCCGCCAGCGTGGTGGCGAGCTTGCGCTTGAACGACTCCGGGCTCTTCAACACGTAGTCCGGGTACCCGAGCAGCGTCGAGTTCGTACTCCCGGCGGCACCCTGCACCACGGGCGTGATCCGCGACTCGGCGGCCTGCGCCCGGCGCAGGAACGCGTCGGCCGCGGCGTTCTCCTCCGGTGTCAGGTGCAGCCCGTTCTCGCCCTCCCAGCCCTCACCGCCGGTGGACCCGCCGCGGGGCCGGCCACCGGGTGGCCCGCCGTGCGCACCGCCCCCACCCGTCGCGGGTGTCTCGCCCGCGATGGCGCGGAACCGCTCGGCGTTGGCCTGCTCGACCTCGTCGTACCGACCGGCGACGGTCC
>DASZXM010000012.1:0-4520 GCA_035546415.1 Pseudonocardiaceae bacterium | reverse complement strand
TGGGCGTGCTGCCGATCGTCGCGTTCGGCACCCGGGAACAGCAGGAGAACCTGTTACCGCCGGTGGCCGACGGCGACCGGGTGTTCACCGCGGCCCTCAACGAGATCGGCGACGCCCTGCCCGCGACACCGGGCACCGCGTTCGACGGGTCGACCGTCGCGGGCACCAAGATCGGCGTCCCGTTCGCCGAGACGGCACACCACATCCTGGTCACCACGGACAGCGGTGTCGTGCTCGTCGACCCGGCCGCTCCCGGCGTGACACTGGACCGGATGTCGACCTCCGGCGATCTCCCGGAGTACCGGGTGCGCCTGGTCGACGTGCCCGCCGAACGGCTGGGCGACGGGACGTCGTCGCTCACCCCGTTCGCCGTTGCCGGTGCGTGCGCCGTCGGCGACGGCCTGCTCGCCGGTGCCCTCGACCTGACCGCGAAGCACATCCGCACCCGTGAGCAGTTCGGGCGCCCGCTGGCCGCGTTCCAGGCCGTCGCCCAGCAGATCGCCGACGTCTACGTCGCCGCCCGGACCCTGCGCCTGGCCACGCGGTCGGCGTGCTGGCGGCTGGACGCCGGCCGGTCCGCGGGCGACGACCTGGCCGTCGCGGCCTACTGGCTGGCCGAGGAACTGCTGCCCGCCATGCACACCTGCCACCACCTGCACGGCGGTCTCGGCGTCGACGTCACCTACCCGATGCACCGGTACTACTCGCAGGCCAAGGACGTCACCCGCTTCCTCGGTGGCGCGGACGCCCGGTTGGAGGCGGTGGCGTGTTCATCGAACTGACACCCGCACAGCGGGAGCTACAGGCCGAGCTGCGCGCCTACTTCGCCGATCTGGTCACGCCCGAGGAACGCGCCGTGCTGCTCACCGCGCGGCACGGCGACGTGTACCGGGAGATCGTGCGGCGCATGGGCCGGGACGGCTGGCTCGGCGTCGGCTGGCCGCGGGAGTACGGCGGGCGCGGCTTCGGCGGGATCGAACAGCAGATCTTCGTCAACGAGGCGGCCCGCGCCGACGTGCAGTTGCCGGCCGTGACACTGCAGACCGTCGGCCCGACGCTGCAGGAGTTCGGCACCGACGAGCAGAAGGCCGAGTTCCTGCCCCGGATTCTCGCCGGTGACGTGCACTTCGCCATCGGCTACAGCGAACCGGACGCCGGCACCGACCTGGCGTCCCTGCGCACCAGCGCGGTCCGCGACGGCGGCGACTACATCGTGAACGGGCAGAAGATCTTCACCACCGGCGGCCACGACGCGGACTTCGTCTGGCTGGCCGTGCGCACCGACCCGGACGCGCCCAAGCACCGCGGCATCTCGATCCTCATCGTCGACACCACCGATCCCGGCTACTCGTGGACGCCGATCATCACCTGTGACGGCGCGCACCACGTGAACGCCACGTACTACTCGGATGTCCGCGTCCCGGCGAACCGGCTGGTGGGCAAGGAGAACAGCGGGTGGCGGCTGATCACGACGCAGCTCAACCACGAGCGCGTCATGCTCGGCCCGAGCGGCCGGATCGCCGCGATGTACGACCGGGTGCGGGACTGGGCCGTCGGCATGGGCGTGCTGGACCGGCCACCTGTGCGGCAGGCGTTGGCCCGGTGCCGCGCGGTGCTGCGGGTGAACGAGCTGCTGAACTGGCAGGTCGCCGCCGACGCCGGACCGGTGGACGTGGCCGACGCGTCGGCGACGAAGGTGTTCGCGTCCGACCGCATCCAGCGGATCGGCAGGGAACTGACCGGGATCGTCGACCGCTACGGCGATCCGGCCGAGCCCGCGACGGCGGACCTGGCCCACTGGCTGGACGTGCAGGCGAAACGGAACCTGGTGCTGACGTTCGGTGGCGGCGTGAACGAGATCCAACGGGAGCTGATCGCGATGACAGGTCTGGCACTGCCGAGGGTGCCCCGATGACGATCCCGGAACGAGCGGCCGCGGTCGCGGCCCGCGGCGAGTCCGAACCGCGGTCGGCCCGCGATCCGGTCAACCAGGCCATGATCAACAACTGGGTCGAGGCGATGGGCGACGCCAACCCCGTCTACACCGACCCGGACTTCGCCGAACGGTCCGTGCACAAGGGCATCGTCGCGCCGCCCGCGATGATCCAGGTGTGGACGATGGGCGGGTTGCACGCCCAGCGGGCCGGCGGGCGGACCGGTGACGATCCGCTCGGCGCGATGATGGCGATCCTGGACGACGCCGGCTTCACGTCGATCGTGGCGACCAACTGCGAGCAGACCTACCACCGCTACCTGCGCCTGGGCGAGCAGTTGTCGATCACCACGAAACTGGTGGACGTGACCGGGCCGAAACGCACCGCACTGGGCGAGGGCTGGTTCGTCACCACGGTCAACACGTGGTACGTCGACGAGGAACCCGTCGCCGAGATGCTGTTCCGGGTACTGAAGTTCCGCCCGGCCGCCGCCGACCCGCGGCCGGCGCCCGCCGCTCCTGCGCCGACGGCCGCGATCCGCCCCGCGGTCAACCAGGACACCGAGTTCTTCTGGTCCGGCACGAGGGCCGGCGAACTGCGCATCCAGCGGTGCGGCGGCTGCGGGCTGCTGCGCCACCCACCGGGGCCGATGTGCCCGGAGTGCGGTGCGACCAAGCCGACCTACCTGGTGTCGGAGGGGCGCGGCGAGGTGTTCAGCTACGTCGTGCACCACCATCCGAAGGTGCCCGGCAAACAGGTGCCGTTCGTGGTGGCACTGGTGGAACTGGACGAGGGGGTGCGGATGCTCGGCGAACTCGACGGTGTCGCGCCCGACGACGTCCACATCGGACTATCCGTCGAGGTCGGCTTCCGCGCCGTGGACGACGATCTCACGATGCCCTACTGGAGGCCGGCATGATCGGCGACTCGCTGCCCGAATGGCACGTCGACGCCACGACCACGTTCGTGATCAGCACGGCGCTGGCGACCCGCGACTTCCAGGACGTGCACCACGACCGGGACGCCGCGATCCGCAGGGGCTCGAAGGACATCTTCCTCAACATCCTCACCACCACCGGACTGGTGCAGCGGTACGTCACCGACTGGGCGGGCCCGGAGGCGCTGGTGCGCAACGTGTCCATCCGCCTGGGCGCACCGTGCTACGCCGGCGACACGCTGAAGTTCTTCGGTCAGGTCGTCGAGCAGGACGGCGACGAGTGCACGATCGACGTGGTCGGCCGGGTCAGCATCGGTGACCACGTCACGGGCACCGTCCGGATCGCCGTGCGGGGGGAACAGTGACACTGGCGGGTACGGCGGCGATCGCCGGGATCGGCGCGACGGAGTTCTCCAAGGAGTCCGGCCGCACGGAGCTGCGGCTGGCCGCCGAGGCGTCGCGCGCCGCACTGGCCGACGCCGGCCTGGAACCATCCGATGTGGACGGCATGGTCACGTTCACCATGGACAACAACTCCGAGATCGCCGTCGCCCGGGAACTGGGCATCCCGGCGCTGAGCTTCTTCAGCCGGATCAACTACGGCGGCGGCGCGGCGTGCGCGACGGTGCAACAGGCGGCGATGGCGGTCGCGACCGGCGTGGCGAACGTCGTGCTGTGCTACCGGGCGTTCAACGAGCGGTCCGGCCACCGGTTCGGCCAGGTGTCGCTGGCCGCGGCCACGGCGCCGACCAGCAACGGCATCGACAACAGCTGGTCGTACCCGATGGGCCTGGGCACCCCAGCGGCCGACGTGGCGATGTTCGCCCGCCGCTACATGCACGTCTACGGGGCGAGCAGCGAGGACTTCGGCCGGGTCGCGGTCGCCGACCGGAAACACGCCGCGACCAATCCGGCGGCCTGGTTCTACCGGCGTCCGATCACGCTGGCGGAGCACCAGGCGTCACGCTGGGTGGCCGAACCGCTGCACCTGCTGGACTGCTGCCAGGAGAGCGACGGCGGTGTCGCGCTGGTGGTGACGAGCGTGGCACGGGCCCGTGACCTGGCCAACCGGCCCGCCGTGGTGACCGGGGCGGCGCAGGGCAGCGGCGCCGACCAGTTCGTCATGACCAGCTACTACCGCGACGACCTGACCGGCCTGCCCGAGATGGGCGTCGTCGGACGGCAGCTGTGGCGGCAGTCCGGCATTACACCGTCCGATGTGGACGTCGCGGTGCTGTACGACCACTTCACGCCGTTCGTGCTGGTGCAACTGGAGGAGCTGGGCTTCTGCCCGAAGGGCGAGGCACGGCACTTCATCGCGGACGGCGCGCTGGAACTGGGCGGGCGGCTCCCCCTGAACCCGCACGGCGGCCAGCTGGGCGAGGCGTACATCCACGGCATGAACGGCATCGCCGAGGCGGTCCGCCAGGTCCGCGGCACGGCGGTCAACCAGGTTCCGGACGTGGACAACGTGGTGGTCACGGCCGGGACGGGCGTGCCGACGAGCGGTCTGGTGCTCAGCAGGAACTGAGCACGGACCGCCCGGCGGCACAGCTGGCCGCGCTCGGCTGGCGGGCTGGCCGCGCTCGCCGCAGCCAGCCAGCCGCACTCAACTTGCTGTGCTTGCCACAGCCAACTCGCAGCGCTCA
>DASZXM010000011.1:0-5585 GCA_035546415.1 Pseudonocardiaceae bacterium | reverse complement strand
TCGATGCGCGCGGTGGCCAGGTCGGGCAGCAGCAGCATGTCGGATTCGTGGATGGCCTGGAAGCCGCGTACGGATGAGCCGTCGAACGCGACACCGCCCTCGATCGCGTCCGCGTCCCACGACTGGGCCGGCACGGTGAAGTGCTGCATGATGCCCGGGAGGTCGCTGAAGCGGACGTCGACGAACTTCACGTCCTCGTCACGGATGAATCCCAGGACTTCGTCGGGACTGTTGAACACCGTCGTCGGCTCCTTACATCTCGTTGGCCAGTGCTCCGATGCCTGGTCATCATCGTCGCATCGCTGTTGCCTGCGGTTTTGTGCCAGCCGTGTGGGTGACGACGGTAGGTGTGCGGTGTTGCCCGACGGTCACCCTCATGTTTCACGGATGTTAACGGGATGGTGGGGCGCGCCACTCCGATCGCGCGGACCTACCCTGGAGGGGTGACGAGTCGGTTCGGAACGTGGCTGGCAGGCGGGGCCGCGGCGGCACCGTCGGCGACGAAAGCGGATGAAACGGACACCCGCTATCCGGGTGAGCGGTACGGGCTGCCCGCCGAGGGTGTCGGCCAGGTCGCGTCGCTGTGGAAGCGGCTGGTCGCGCTGGTCGTCGACTGCGTGCTCGCGTCGCTGGTCACGTCGCTGTTCGTGCGGCAGGACTTCATCCACCACCCGCAGACGAACAACTACTGGAGCCTGCTGACCTGGTTCCTGATCACCGTCATCGGCACCAGCTTCTTCGCCGCCACACCGGGCATGACGTTGTTCGGTTTGCGGGTGGCCCGGGTGGACGGCGCGTCCTACGTGTACCCGCTGCGCGCCGCCGTTCGCGCGGCGCTGGTGGCGCTGGTCATCCCGGCCGTGGTGTGGGACTTCGACCGGCGCGGCCTGCACGACAAGGCCGCCGGCACGATCGTGGTGTCGATCCGCTGACCGGACCGGCTGACCTTGGCGGACGAGTGACCGATGCGTCCGCCACCCAGGCCCGACCCGACCGCTACCGGCCGCTGCGGCGCGCGGCCCGCTGCACGTTGCGGATCTTCGCGCCCTGCGGCAGGGGGCCCTTCGGCATGCCGGCCGCCGCGCCCCGGCTGGCCAGTGCGGCCAGCTTCGTCTCCAGCGCGTCGATCTGGCCCGCGGAAATGTTCCTGGGCAGCTTCATGATGTGCTGCTGGAGGCGGCGCAGCGGGACCTGGCCCTCGTCGTTGCCGACGATGATGTCGTAGATCGGCGTGTCGCCGACCACGCGCGCCACGCGCTTCTTCTCCTGCGCGAGCAGCGACTTGACCCGGTGCGGCGCGCCCTCGGCGACCAGGACGATGCCCGGCCGGCCGATCAGCCGGTGCACCGCGTCCAACTGGGTGGTGCCGGCGACCGCCTGGTTCACGACCCAACGGCCACGCATGTTGTCCACGGCCCACGCCGCGGCGCCGGGCTGGCCCTCGGCCTTGCCGTAGACGTTGCGCTGCACGCGGCGGCCGAAGATGATCACGGCCAGCAGCGCGCCGAGTACCACGCCCAGCGGCAGCAGTGTCCACTGCAGGTGGAAGAACAGGCCGACCACGTACGCCACCACGATCGCGCCGACGAACACGCCGATCATGATCGGGAGCAGCGCCTTGTCGTCGCGGCGTTGCATCTTGAACGCCTCGAAGATCTGGCCGCGCCGTTCCTTGCGCTCGGCACGGCGCGTCGCTGCCGCCGCCTTGGCGGCCGACTTGTCCTGCTTACCTGGCATACCTACCAGGATACGGTCCGGCGCCAGGCCGGTTGACAGCACGGGACCAGGTCACGGGCCGGTTTCGGCGAACCGGTTGTCCACAGCCCGGCCGGGCCTGCACGTCGGCGTCCGCCGGCTCTGTCAGGATGCCGGGCATGGACGGGTCGCGACGCACACTGGACGAGCTGGATCCCGAGCAACGTCAGGTGGTGCTCGCCCCGCGCGGACCGGTGTGCGTGCTCGCCGGCGCCGGCACCGGCAAGACCAGGACGATCACCCGGCGCATCGCGCGGCTCGTGCAGGTCGGCCAGGTGTCACCCGGCCAGGTGCTGGCCGTCACGTTCACGGCGCGGGCCGCGGGTGAGATGCGCACCCGGCTGCGCGGACTGGGTGTGCAGGCCGTGCAGGCGCGCACGTTCCACGCGGCCGCGCTGCGCCAGTTGCGGTACTTCTGGCCGCGGGTGGTCGGCGACGCGCCGTGGGACCTGCTCGACCACAAGCTGCGCCTGGTCGGCCATGCCGCGCACAAGGTCGGGCTGCCCACCGAGGCGGAGACGCTGCGCGACCTGGCCGGTGAGATCGAGTGGGCCAAGGCGTGCCTGGTCACGCCGGACGACTACCCGGCCGTCGCGGCCAAGGTCGAACGGGACACGCCTGCCGCGGCGCACCAGGTGGCGGCCGTCTACCGGGCGTACGAGCAGGCCAAGACGAAGGCGCGGATGCTCGACTTCGACGACCTCCTCCTGCACACGGCCGCCGCGCTGGAGGAACACCACGACGTCGCCGAGGAGTTCCGGGACCGGTACCGCTGTTTCGTCGTCGACGAGTACCAGGACATCACGCCGCTGCAGCAGCGGGTGCTCGACGCGTGGCTGGGTGAACGGGACGACCTGACCGTGGTCGGCGACGCCAACCAGACCATCTACTCGTTCGCCGGTGCGTCGCCCCGGCCGCTGCTGGAGTTCACCCGCCGCTTCCCGGAGGCGACCGTGGTCCGGCTGGAGCGGGACTACCGGTCGACGCCCGAGGTCGTGTCGCTGGCCAACCGGGTGATCGGCGCGGCCAGGGACCGGCCGGCCGGGTCGCGGCTCAAGCTCATCGGCCAGCGGGCCTCCGGGCCGCAGCCGAGGTTCGCCGAGCACGAGGACGAGCCCACCGAGGCGGCCGCTGTCGCACGGCGGATCAAGGACCTGCTGGACAGTGGTGTCTCGGCGAGCGAGATCGCGGTGCTGTTCCGGGTGAACGCACAGTCCGAGGTGTACGAGCAGGCACTCGCCGAGCAGGGGATTCCTTATCTGGTGCGGGGAGGCGAGCGGTTCTTCGCGCGGCCGGAGGTGCGGCAGGCGATGATCGCGTTGCGCCAGGCCGCCAGCGGCGACGTCGGCGGCGGTGACCTGCCGGGCACGGTGCGTGATGTGCTGACGCCGCTTGGGTTGTCGGCCGACCCGCCGGCCGGTGGCGCGCAGCGGCAGCGGTGGGAGTCGTTGCTGGCGCTGGTCGAACTCGCCGAGGAGTTGACGGCCGCGGTGCCCGAGGCGGACCTGCGGCAGTACGTCGGTGAGTTGGAGCAGCGCGCCGACGCGCAGCACCCGCCGACGGTGGAAGGTGTCACGCTGGCGTCGCTGCACGCGGCGAAAGGCCTGGAGTGGGATGCCGTGTTCCTCGTCGGCCTGGTCGAGGGCACGCTGCCGATCCAGCACGCCGACGACGACGCGGCGGCCATCGAGGAGGAACGGCGCCTGCTGTACGTGGGGGTGACGCGGGCCCGGGAACACCTGTCGCTGTCCTGGGCGCTGGCGCGTGCCTCCGGCGGCCGGCGCGGCCGGCGCCGCAGCCGATTTCTCTACGGGCTGATTCCGGACGACCACCCGGCGGCGCGGTTGGCCAAGGGCGCCGCGGCGCACCGGGAGAACGCCCGGCGCGGTGACGGAACTCCGCCGAAGTGCCGGATCTGCGGTGCGCAACTCGTCGGTACGCTACCGGTGAAACTCGGCAGGTGTGCGGATTGTCCGTCCGATGTGGACGAGGAACTGCTGGCGCGGCTGAAGTCCTGGCGCTCTGAGCAGGCGCGGACGCTCAAGGTCCCGCCCTATGTGGTGTTCACCGACGCGACGCTGGTCGCGATCGCCGAGCAGCGACCGGCTGATCCTGCCGGTCTGGTCTCGATTTCCGGCATCGGAGCTGCCAAACTGGACAGGTACGGGCCCGATGTGTTGGCGCTCGTGCAGGGGATCGGCTGACCGGCATCGATCGTTCCCCGTCACCGGATGTCCCTCCATCCGGTCAATTCGAAAAAAGTGTTGCCCCGCGCAGCCCGGACCGAATAGCCTGCTCTCACCGGGTCCGCGAGGACCAAACTGTCCCCCGAGCACTGAAGGAGGTGGCCCCAGATGAACACGATGATCAACCTCGTCTCCCCAGGCCGCCTGGTGTCCGGGGGGATTCGTGTGTCCGAAGGCCAGGCCGGTCTGCCGTATGGCGGTCGACAGATGTCGGCCAACCCGTCCTGCACGTGGCCGAACTCTGTCGATTTTGACCTGCCGAAGCACGTCGCCCTGCTGGCCGGGGCCCCGACCGATGTTCAGACGACTGGTGTTCCGCCGTCCGCGGTGAAGAGGCGCACTTGACGACACGTCGAGCGCACAGGCTCTCGAAGGCCGCGGACCCGAATGGGTACCGCGGCCTTCGTGTTTTTTCGGCCAACAACAGAACAACCGACGCGACAGGAGTCGAAGTTATGTACACATCCACCGTCCCGAGATCGTGCGGGTCGGTCCTGGAGCTCGGCGGTGGCGTCGCCGAGCTGCTGGACGCGACCCCCACGACCGGTCCAGAAGTTCCTTGCCAGGTCAACGACCCTGACCTGTGGTTCGCCGAATCGCCGGCCGACCTGGAGCGGGCCAAGGCGCTGTGCGCCGACTGCCCGGTCCGGGCGCAGTGCCTGGCGGGCGCGCGGGCAAGGCACGAACCGTGGGGTGTCTGGGGTGGCGAGATCTTCGAGCGGGGGCTCGTCATCCCGAGGAAGCGGCCGCGGGGTCGCCCCAGAAAGGACGACCGCAGGCACGACACCGTGCCGAGCGCTCGGACCGACAAGGCACCCAAGGAGACAGCGGCATGAACACCGAACGAACCAAACCGATCACCGATGACTACTACCCGAACGGGGCTGTCATGTTGTTGATGCAAGAAGATCTCGCACGAGCACGAATGCGGGAGAGCCAACGCTCCGCCGCCGAGTGGCGGTTGGCGCGGCGGCTCACCTCCGCCCGGCGTTGGGGTCGGCTGGCCAAGTGGGCAGCCCGCCATGCCGCGGAGGCCAACCGCGAACTGTAGATCCTGTTGAGCGGCTGCCGGCCCGCCGATAGCGTGCCGGCATGCCGTCCCACACCCACGACGGGATCGACTGGGTAACCCGACTGGCGGACCTCCGCCGCGCCGACGAGGCCAACGCCCCGGCCCTGCGCGCGGTCGCGGACCGCCTGGTCGAATCACTGCCGGCACCGCAACCGACGGTTTACGACGTCGGCTGCGGTGCCGGCGGCATGAGCGCCGCCCTGGCCGAGGCCCTGCTTGGCCGAGCGGCGAGAACATTCCTCACGCCGGCGGAATCCGCCGAGCCGGGTTCGGCGCGCCCGTCTGGTGAGTCGGGGTGGGTGGAGGTGTCGCGCGGGTCTGCCGGGTCGGGTTCGGTGCCGCCGTCTGCTGGGTCGCGGCAGGCGGAGGTGTCGCGTGGGTCCGGTGGCCCGGGTTCGGTGCATCCCTTCGCTGAATCGGTTGCGGGGGCCGGGATGTTGGTGCTCGTCGACGCTGTGCCCGAGTTGTTGGCCGCGGCCAGCGACGCCGCTCGGGCAGCTGTCGGTGTCGCC
>DASZXM010000010.1:0-1569 GCA_035546415.1 Pseudonocardiaceae bacterium | reverse complement strand
TGGCCGGCGCGCTGCGCGGACTGGCCGCGGACCGCGAGGAACTGTCCCGGCTGCGCAAGGCGGCCCACCAGTTGGCCCGGGAGCGGTTTGCGCCTGGGCAGGTGGTGGTGCCGGTGTTGGATCGCTTGCGGTTCAGTGGGCGGAGTTGAGCCGGCGGCGCTGGCCGGCGCGCTGCGCGGACTGGCCGTGGACCGCGGGGAGTTTGTCCCGATTGCCGCTCAGTCGGCGAAGCTGACCTTCGCCGTGTCGACGGTGCCCGCGGTGCGGCCCGGCGCGTCCTGGTACTGCCAGTACAGGTTCGTGTGCGCGATGACCAGCTGCGGGGCCGGCGCGCCGTACGCCGTCAGGTCCTCCGTCGTGTGCGCGTCGCCGACCAGGGTCGTGTCGTAGCCGCGAGTGAAGGCTCCGTGCAGCGTGGAGCGGATGCACGCGTCGGTCTGCGCGCCGGTCACGACGACCCGTCCGACGCCGCGCTCGGCGAGCACGGACTCCAGGTCGGTGTCCTCGAACGAGTCGCCGTAGCGCTTGTGCACCACCGGTTCCGAGTCGAGGCGGACCAGTTCGGGCACGTACCGCCAGCCGTCCGAGCCGGGCCGCAGCTCGTCACTGGAGTGCTGCACCCACACGACGGGCACGTGCTCGGCACGGGCCTTGTCGACGAGGGTGTTGATGTTCGCGATCACGTCGTCACGGTTGTGGCAACCGGCCACGACGCCGTTCTGGACGTCGATGACGAGCAACGCGGTGTTCGGTCGGTCGGCCAGGGTCGTCATGCGGACACGGTAGCCCGGGTCACCGACGGTCGGCGCGGACCAGGTGCAGTCCTAGCCAGGCCGCCAGGTCGGTGATCTCCCGGTCGACGGCGGCCGTCATCGCCGTGGTGAACGGCACGTCCCAGTGCAGGGCGTTGACCACGAACGTGCCGTGCTTGTGGTCGGCGGCAGCGTCGAGTTTGCCGACCAGCCGGTCGCCGTACAGCACCGGCAGCGCCCAGTAGCCCCACTTCCGCTTGGCGGCCGGCTTGTACATCTCCAGTTGGTAGTCGAACTCGAACAGGTCCGTCATCCGAGCCCGGTCGTACACCAGCCGGTCCAGCGGGGACAGCAGCGCGGCCCGGCCCTCGAACGGGCCGTCCAGCAGTTCCGGATCGACCCGCCACTCGCCCCGCACGCCGTCGACGACCGCGGGCTCCCCCACGTCACCGACGTCGTTCGGTTCGATCGGGGCCTCCGTGGTGCGCTCCCGGGCGATGCCCAGCGCGCGCAGCCGCCGCCGGTTGCGCTCCCGCTCCGCCTCGTCGGCCGGCACCACCGGGGAGGCCGGGTAGACCCGGTCGGCGAGGTCCCACAACCGGTCCCGGCCCCGCCAGCCCGCGGCGGCGATCTCGCCGCGCAGGACCATCATGTCCAGCATCATCGTGCGGTTGCGGTTGTCGTTCCACCCGCTGGAGCCCCACGGCCGCACGCACGAGTCGGGCAGCTCGCGGGCCGGCAGTGGGCCGCCGTCGCGCAGGCAGTCCAGGATCTCCCGGCGGCACAGGTCGTTGGCCATGACCCATTCGTGGTGGTG
>DASZXM010000009.1:0-21866 GCA_035546415.1 Pseudonocardiaceae bacterium | reverse complement strand
GGACGCGAACAGGTCGGCGTCCTGCTGGTAGTGACCGCCGCTGCCCAGGCCGCAGTGCGCGGGGTCGTAAGTGCCGGCGTCGGTGTAGATGCCGACCTTCAGCCCGAGCCCGTGCAGGTAGGTGACGAGACTGGGAATGCCGTCCGGGTAGGTGGTGGGGTTCGCGGCGAGGTTGCCGTTCGCGTCGCGTGGCGGGGTGGCCTGCCAGCCGCCGTCCAGCCAGACGTACCGGTAGCCCGCGTCGCGCATACCGCTGCTGACCAGGAAGTTCGCGACGCTCTTCACTTCGGCCTCGCTGCCGGCGCCGATGGCGTAGTAGGTGTTCCAGCCCATGTACGGGGTGGGGTCCAGACCGCTTGAGTGGTAGGTCGGCGCGCCCTGGTCGGTACCGGTGTCGGCGGGCCGGCCACCGACGCCGACAGTGGTACCGACGCCGACACCAGCAGTGGCACCGGCCGCCGGGGCCATGGCGAACAGGCTCGCGGCGGCGACCGCCACCAGTGCCACTCGCCGTAACGGGTAGGACCTCATTGCCTCACCCTTCGCTAGCAGTGCTCCGTCCCTGGTGAGGTTGCCGTCCCGACAGGCTCCGTGTCAATGATTATTAGTAAATAATGAGTAGGTAGGGTGAGGTCATGCGCTACGTGAAGCTGGGCTCGACCGGTCTGGACGTCTCCGTGATCTGCCTGGGTTGCATGAGCTTCGGCGACCCGGCACGCGGCAACCACCCGTGGAGTCTGGACGAGGAGACGAGCCGCCCATTCATCCGCGCCGCGGTGGAGGCGGGCGTCAACTTCTTCGACACGGCGAACGTGTACTCGGCGGGCAGCAGCGAGGAGATCGTCGGCCGGGCGCTTGCCGACTACGCCGACCGGGACACGATCGTGCTGGCCACGAAGGTGAACGGCACGATGCGCCCGGGCCCGAACGGCGGCGGCCTGTCCCGCAAGGCGATCCTGACGGAGATCGACAACAGCCTGCGCCGCCTCGGCACGGACTACGTGGACCTGTACCAGATCCACCGGTGGGACCCGACGACACCGATCGAGGAGACGGTGGAGGCGCTGCACGACGTGGTGAAGGCCGGCAAGGCGCGCTACGTCGGGGCGTCGTCGATGTACGCGTGGCAGTTCGCGAAGGCGTTGCACGTGGCGGACATGCACGGCTGGACGCGGTTCACGACGATGCAGAACCACTACAACCTGCTCTACCGCGAGGAGGAGCGGGAGATGCTGCCGCTGTGCCAGGACGAGGGCATCGGTGTCATCCCGTGGAGCCCGCTGGCCAGGGGCAGGCTGGCCAGGCCGTGGGACGAGACCAGCAACCGCAGCGCGAACGACGCCTTCGGTCAGAGCCTGTACGTGGACAGCGACCGGGTGATCGTGGAGCGGGTCGCGGCGGTGGCGGAGAGCCGCGGCGTCCCGATGGCACAGGTGGCGCTGGCGTGGTTGCTGCGCAACCCCCTGGTGACGGCACCGATCGTCGGCACGACGAAGCCGCACCACCTGGACGACGCGATCGCCGCGCTGGACGTGGACCTCACCGATGACGAGGTGAACCGGTTGGCGGAGCCGTACACGCCGCACGAGGTGGCCGGCTTCCGCTGACGGTTTCAGTGGTGAAGAAACCTACTTTCGGCGCTGGGTAACCGAAAAGTCGGCTCATAGTGTGCTGACCGGAGGTGTCTGATGCGCAGACGATTATTTCCGGTCTCGATCGTCGTCCTACTGGCAGCGGCACTCGTCACCCTGATCCCACAGACGGCGACGGCTCAGCCACTGGGGTCGATCCGGCACGGAGCCACCCAGGACACGTACTCCTACACGAACGCGATCCGGCAGTCGGTGTGGGTCGACACCGGCCTCACGGCAGCCGGCCGGCCAGGCGGCCACGTCCGCGTGGCGGCGGACATCATCCGGCCGAGCGAACTGGACGGGACGGCGAGAATCCCGGTCATCATGGAGGCCAGCCCGTACTACTGGTGCTGCGGGCGGGGCAACCAGTTCCAGGTCAAACAGTACGACTCGGCGGGCAACCCGACCGACTTCCCACTGTTCTACGACAACTACTTCGTCCCCCGGGGCTACGCGGTCGTCCTGGTGGACCTGGCGGGCTCCAACCGTTCGCAGGGTTGCGTCGACACGGGCGGCCCGTCCGACGTGACATCGGCGAAGGCGGTCATCGACTGGCTCAACGGCAGAGCCACCGGCTACACGAGCGTCGACGGCACCACCACGGCGCAGGCGTACTGGTCGGACGGCAGCGTCGGCATGATCGGCAAGTCGTGGGACGGCACGATAGCCGAGGGCGTGGCGGCAACCGGCGTGGACGGCCTGAAGACGATCGTCCCGGAGTCGTCGATCAGCGACTGGTACTACTACTTCCGCGCCAACGGAGCCCCACTGGCCAGGGAAACCCCGGGCGAACTGGCGACGTTCGTCGAGGACGAGAAGACGTACGAGGCATGCCAGTCGGTGGACAGCGCGATAGACGCGGGAGCACCGGCAAACGGTGACTTCGGGCCGACCTGGGCGGCCCGCGACTACGCGGCGAACGCGTCGAAGGTGAAGGCGAGCGTCTTCCTCACCCACGGCGTGAACGACTACAACGTCCTGACGATCGACTTCGGCACGTGGTGGAACGCACTACCACGATCGGTCGACAAAATGATCTGGCTGTCCCAAACCGGCCACGTGGACCCGTTCGACTACCGCCGTTCGGCGTTCGTGGACGAACTGCACCGCTGGTTCGACCACTACCTGATGGGCATCGACAACGGCGTCCAACACGACCCGCAGGCAGCGATAGAACGAGCACCGGACCAGTGGGTCACGTACCGCACCTGGCCGATCCCGGGCACGACACCGACGACGTGGCACCTGAAGCCGGGCACGACACCAGGCGTAGGAACGCTGGGCCGAACAAGGTCGACGGGCACGGCAACGTTCACGGACAACCCGAAAAACGACGACAACGCGTGGGCGCAAACCCCCACGACAACCCAACCGGACCGAGTCATCTACCAGACGCCACCACTGACCAAGGCGACAACGATCTCCGGCACGACGCGGGTGACACTGACGGTGTCGTCATCAACGCCGGAAGCGAGACTGTCAGCGGCCCTGGTCGACTACGGCACGACGACAATGCGCGACTACGAAGCAAGCGACGGCGGCGAAGGCATCAAGACCCTGACCACGCAGTCCTGCTGGGGTGACAGCACACCAACGGACTCGGCGTGCTACTTCGACACGACACCGGAAGTGACAACGGTCTCCACCGACATCTTCGAACGCGGCTGGGCAGACCTGGGCCACTACAAGTCCCTGAGCCACCAGGAAACCCTGACCCCGGGCAAGCAGTACACGATCACGTTCACCCTGAACACGACAGACCACACGATCCCAGCAGGCCACACACTGGCACTACTCATCGGCGGTACGGACAGCGGCTACATAGAACCACCAACGGGAACCCCGCAACTGACGATCAACCTGAACAAGTCAAGCGTGGAACTGCCAATGTCGCGGTAGAAGCGCGAAGGCGAGGCGGCGGCGACGGGCAACCGACCCGGAAACCGCCGCCCGCCGAACGAGGCGAGGACGCCAACCACCGGCCACCGGCCGAACGCAACTGGATGCCAACCGGCGCGACGATGAGAACAACGAAACCGCCCAGCCACCGGACGAACGCAAGTAGACGCCAACCGGTGTGCTGTGACTTGACGAAGGACGACCTCGGTGTGGCGGATCGACCGAGACCAGAGTCCCCCTCGCCCCGATCCCAAGCCGCCCCGAACGCGAACCCTCCCAGATCGGGGCGAGGGGGGAGAGCTGAGCCGGTCGCACCAGAAACCCACCAGAGCAACGCGCCCAGCCAGACCACCTGAGCGATGACCCCGAAAGCAGACCAGAAAGTCAGGCCGGTCAGGCCAGTCAGGCCTCGACCCACCCGTGCGTGTGCGCCACCTGAGCCAACCGCTGCCGAATATGCACGATCTGCTCCCCCGTGACCCCCGGCGCCGAGTCCAACAGCGCCTCCGTCACCTCTTCCAGGAACTCCTTGACCGACAGCACGTCACACATGCCGTCGTCCTCGGTCGCCCGCGGCGCCGGCCGAGGTGCGGGCCTTTCCGCTCCCCGACTGATCATCCGCACGTGCGACGCCTTGAGCCCTCGGTCGCCTTCCTCCACGTCGAACTCCACCAGCGCGCCCGGCCCGAGCAGCCGCTTGTCGAACTGAAGGTCGTTCACGTGCAGGAAAACGTCTTCACCACCGGTATCCGGAGCAACGAACCCGTATCCGCGAAACTCATCGAACCGGACGACTTTACCCGCTACCACAACAACACACCCCTTCACCCACAACCTCACCGCAACCCTACACCCGTGGAAACAACGGCCGGGCCACCGGCAACACCCCGGAAACGGGCGTGCACTGCTCCGTCACCGCAGCCGCCGCCCCGGGCAGAAACGGTTCCAACGCCGACCCGAGAACCCGGCAGGCCGCCAACAACTCCCCCAACACCACCTCCCGCGACGCATCCGGCAACTGCCACGGCCGCCGCTGGTTGACGTACCGGTTCGCGTCCACCACGACCTGCCACACCGCCGCCGCGGCCCGTCGGAAGTCGAACCGATCCAGCGCGTCCGCAACCGCCGGCTCGGGCCACGAACCGACCGGCGCCCACCCACCCAGATACCGATGGATCATGCTGACCACGCGGTTGACAAGATTCCCCAACCCGTTGACCAAATCCCCATTGTACCGGGAAACCAACCGCTCGACCGAAAAATCCGTGTCACCCCGCAGCGGCACCTCCCGCAACAGCCACCACCGCACCGCATCCGTCCCGAACCGCCGCACCAACCCGACCGGGTCGACACCGTTCCCGCCCGACTTACTGATCTTCAGACCGTCCACCGTCAGGTAATCGTGCACGAAAAGCCGTGTGGGCAACGGCTTCCCGGCCGACAGCAGCATCGCGGGCCAGTACACCGCATGGAACCGCACCACGCCCTTCCCCAACAGGTGCACCCGCTCGTCCGACTCGACCCACCACGTCCGATAGTCGTCCCCCAGTCCGGTGACGTAATTCCCCAGCGCGTCCCACCACACGTAGATCACCTGACCGGGGTCGCCGGGCACCGGGATCCCCCACCCACGCGCCCGCTCCTGCGACCGCGAGACACTGAAGTCCGCCAGCCCGCCCGCGATGAACGCCAGCACCTCGTTGCGCCGCGTCACGGGCTCGATCCGCAGCCGCCCGGAGCCGATCAGGTCGTACAACCGATCCTGGTACCGCGACAACCGGAAGAACCAGTTCTCCTCGGCTACCCGCACCGGCCGCGTCCCGTGCTCCGGACACAGCCCGTCCACCAGTTCCGCGGGATGGTAGAACTGCTCGGACTCGACACAGTACAAACCCTCGTAGTACTTCCGGTACAGATCACCCGCCGCCGCGCACTCCCGCCACAGCCGCTCCACGCCGACCCGGTGCCGCTCGTCCACCGCCGTCCGCACGAAGTCGTCATAGGACAGTGCCAGCGGATCGCGCAACGCCGCGAACGCCGCCGCGTTCCGCGACACGAACTCCTCCGTCGGCACGCCCGCGGCCGCCGCGGCGAGCACGTTCTTCAACGAGTTGTCGTCGGTGCCGGTCTGGAACCGGACCGCCTCCCCGAGCCGCCGCCGATGTCGGGCGAGCACGTCGGCCTGCACCAGCTCCAACGCGAACCCCAGATGCGGACGGGCGTTGACGTAGGGAATCGTCGTGGTCACGTAGAAAGTCATCGGAACCCTCCCACAGAAGTCACGGGGCTCCGGCCCGGCCCCGTATCGGGGCCAGCAGTGTCAACAGCCCCGGGAACGGGGCATCATCACTGCGCACGCGGTCATACCCACACACTACCCACGCTGTCATCTCACATTTCCCGGCACCGGAGCGTCTACCGGCCGAACGACACGACCGAGCCGAACGACACGACCGAGAGGATGCTGAAACCGATGGAGACCACCCACACCGTGATCGGATCGCCGGTCGGCGACCTGACCGTCGTGGCGCGCGACGACGCCGTGGTCGGCCTGTACTTCGACGGCCAGCGGCGCCGGCCGGCCGACGTCGGCGAACGCGCCGAGACGCCGCTGCTGGGCCAGGTCCGGCAGCAGCTCGACGAGTACTTCACCGGCGGGCGCACCACCTTCGATCTGCCGCTGCGGCCCGACGGCGACACCTTCGACCAGCGGGTCTGGGCGCTGCTGCCGGCCATCCCGTACGGCGAGACCCGGTCCTACGGCGACCTGGCCAGGCAACTGGGCGATCCGGGGCTGGCGCAGGCGGTCGGTGCGGCGAACGGCCGCAACCCGCTGTGCGTGCTGGTGCCGTGCCACCGGGTGGTCGGCGCCGACGGCAGCCTGACCGGCTACGCGGGCGGCCTGGACCGGAAGCGGTTCCTGCTCGACCTGGAGACACCGGCCGAAACGAGGCTGTTCTGACATCTCACGCGCCGCCGGGCGCATCGCACCCTCCACCGCCGGCAGGCGCATCGCACGCTCCCCTGCCGGCAGCCGCATCTCACGTTCCGACGCCGGTGGGCGTCTACCGACCATGAGACCGTTCGAGGAGGTCGTCGCCGAGCACGGGCCGACGGTGTTGCGCGTGTGCCGGGCCGTGCTGGGCCCGGCCGACGCGGAGGACGCCTGGTCGGAGACATTCCTGGCCGCCCTCCGCGCCTACCCCGACCTGCCCGAGGACGCGAACGTCGAGGCGTGGCTGGTGACGATCGCGCACCGCAAGGCCATCGACGTGACCAGGGCCACCGCCCGCCGGCCGGTGGCCGTGGCCGACGTGCCGGAACGGCCGACGTCGCTGGGCCGGCCGGAGTACTGGGACGGCGACCTGTGGGACGCGCTGTCGCGGCTACCGGACCGGCAGCGCGTCACCGTCGCCTACCACTACATCGCCGGACTGCCGTACAAGGAGATCGCGGAGATCACCGGCGGCAGCACGGACGCCGCCCGCCGCGCTGCCTACGACGGCATCGCCGCGCTGCGCAAGACCTACGTAGGAGCACGACAATGACCGAACTGTTCGACACCCTGCCCGAAGTGGACGGCGACGCGAACGCCAGACTGCACGCCCGCCTGGTCGCCGACGCGGCCGCCGCCGGACTGCTGGACGTCGCCTACCGCACCGTCGACACCCCCGTGGGCACACTTCTGGTGGCCGCGACCGAGACCGGGCTGGTGCGGGTGGCGTACGCCCGCGAGGGCCACGACACCGTGCTGGCGACGCTCGCCGAGCGCGTCAGCCCGCGCATCCTGCACGCACCGGGGCGGCTGGACGGCGTGGCCCGGCAACTGGACGAGTACTTCAGCGGCTCGCGCACCGTGTTCGACCTGCCGCTGGACCTGCGGCTGGCCAAGGGATTCCGCCGCGCCGTCCTGGATCATCTGCCCTCGATCGCCTACGGACGCACCGAAAGCTACGCGCAGGTGGCCGCGGCCGCCGGCAGTCCGAAGGCCGTACGGGCGGTCGGCACGGCGTGTGCGACCAACCCGCTGCCGGTGGTCGTGCCGTGCCACCGGGTGGTCAAGTCCGACGGGTCGTTCGGCGGCTACGTCGGCGGACCGGACGCCAAGCACACCCTGCTGACCATGGAGGCGGCATGAATAGCGGCATCAACGGCATGAACGAGCACTTCGCGACCCGGGTGGCGCGCGCGGACTGGGCGGCCGTGGCCGCCGACGTCGACGAGCACGGCTGCGCCCCGCTGCCGCAACTGTTGTCCGCCAAGGAATGCGCGCAGATCGCCGCCCTGTACGACGACCCGGCGCGGTTCCGGTCGACGATCGACATGGCACGGCACCGGTTCGGCCAGGGCCAGTACCGGTACTTCGCCGAACCGTTCCCGGAGCCGGTCGCGCGGCTGCGCGCCGAGTTGTACCCGCGGCTGCTGCCGATCGCCCGGGACTGGTACGCGAAGCTGGGCCGGACCGCGGAATGGCCGGACACGCTGGCCGAATGGCTGGACGTGTGCCACGCGGCCGGTCAGACCAGGCCGACACCGATCCTGCTGCGATACGGCGCGGGCGACTGGAACGCGTTGCACCGCGACCTGTACGGCGAGAAGGTGTTCCCGCTGCAGGTGGTGATCAACCTCAACGATCCGGGCAACGACCACACCGGCGGGGAGTTCCTGCTGGTGGAACAGCGGCCCAGGGCACAGTCGCGGGGCACCGCCCGGCTCATCCCCCGGGGGCACGGACTGGTCTTCACCACCCGCGACCGGCCGGTCCGCTCGGCCCGCGGCTGGTCGGCCGCGCCGGTGCGACACGGTGTCTCGACGGTACTGTCCGGCCAACGGCACACGCTGGGCCTGGTGTTCCACGACGCTACGTGAACCCACCCCCGTGGAGTCGACAACCTAGGGTTGTCGAAGTGTCGATCGACAACGTAAGGTTGTCGCGTGGCACAGCAGCCGGTGCGGTTGGACGAGTTGATCGACCACGTACAGCGGGCCCACCCGGACGGTGATCCCCTGGACCTGGTCGAAGCGGCCGTCGCGACGGCCGGTGACCTGACCGAGGTCGCCGACCACCTGATCGGCCACTTCGTGGACCACGCCCGTGCCCAGGGCCTGTCGTGGACGCAGATCGGCGCGCGCCTGGGCGTGAGCAAGCAGGCCGTGCGCAAGCGGTTCGCGCCGGACGACGTGCCCGCGGACGCGGCTTCACCGAACAATCAGACAGCGAAACAGAAGGCGTTCGGCCGGTACACGCGCGCGGCCCAGCACGCCATCGTGCTCGCCCAGGACAACGCGCGCCACTACCGGCACGACCACATCGGCACCGAGCACATCCTGCTGGGCGTCTGCCAGGAGCACACCGGTCTGGGCACGCAGGCGATCGCGGCATCGGGCGTGTCCGCGCTGGCCGTGCAGCGCGCCGTCGTCGCCCGGCTGCCCAGTCCGGACGCCGACGTGCCCGAGCGGATCCCGTTCACCGAGGACGCCAAGAAGGTGCTGGAGTTGACGCAACGCGCCGCCCTGCGGCTCGGCCACGACCACGTCGGAACCGAGCACCTGCTGCTCGGTCTCCAGGCACAGCAGACCGGCACGGCGGCGCGGGTGCTCGCCGATCTCGGCCTGAACCCCGCGGTGGTGGAAACCGAGATCATCCGCCTGACCGAAAGTGCCTAGGCGCGAACAGGCGCGCCTGGCCGGTCCGGCATCCAAAGAATGGCCGCCGGTCCCGCTCAGTCACCGCGCAACGGATCGGCGCGGCGCGCGGATGCCGCGGAACTCCCAGTCGCCGCCCAGTGCCGTGGCCACCACTTCCTCCGACTCCATCGGCTGCGCACCGACGTCCCTGCGCACCGCCGTCGGGCCGGCGACGACCGTGTTGGACAGCCTGCCCAGGCCGTCCGCCTCGACCTCCACGACGTCACCCGGCTGCACCGGGCGGGAGTTGGCCGGTGTGCCGGACAGCAGGACGTCACCGGGAACCAGGGTGATCGTGCGGGCGATGTCGGCGACCAGGTAGTGCATGTCCCAGGTCATCTCGTCGGTCGACCCGTCCTGGACGAGTTCACCGTTGACGTACGTGCGCAGCCACCTGCCGTGGAAGTCCCACCCCGTGACCAGGCCGGGACCCAGCGGGCACAGCGTGTCGGAACCCTTGACGCGCAACATCGATCCGGCGTCGGTCTCGCGGAAGTCGTGCAGTCCGAAGTCGTTCGCGACCGTGTACCCGGCGATGTGGTCACCGGCGTCGGCGGGCGCGATGTTGCGCGCCGTCCGGCCGATCACGATCGCGATCTCGCCCTCGTAGTTGAGCCACTTGCAGCCCTCCGGCCGGACGACCGCGCCGCGGTGCGCGTTGAGTGCCGACACCGGCTTGTGGAAGTACGTCGGCGCGGGCGGCAGGGTCGCCTGGAACTCCCGAACCCGGCTGACGTGGTTGAAGTGCACCGCGATGATCTTCGTCGGCGTCACCGGCGGCAGGTGCACGGCGTCGTCGACGGACACCGACCGGCCGTCCCTGGCCCGCAGCAGGTCACCGTCCCGGACCACGTCGGTGGCCACCCCGTCGAGCAGGATCCGCCGGAACTCCGTCACGCCGTCTCCAGGACGCGCGGCGCCGTCCAGCCGCCCGCCGGCCGGTCGAACCACACGTGCACCTGGCCGGTGCCGACCGCGTTCTCGTATTCGCTGAACAGCCGACCCCGCGCCGTGCACGCGGGCCCGCCCAGCGCGCCGATCGTCGTCAGGTAGTGCAGGAACCGCGCTTCCGGCTTGTAGCGGTAGAAATCCGGCATGGTGGCGAGCACGCGGTCGTGCTCACCGCGCCGGAACCACTCCAGCCGCTCCTGGTCGGCCGCCATCGCCTCGGCGGTGAAGACGTGCTTGGGGTCGCTGGACTCGTGGTCGCGCAACTGCCGCAACGGATAGAACGTATGGCTCATCGCTCCCGAACCGATCAGCACGACACGCCGGTCGACGTCCGCGACGCCGTCCGCGATCGCCGCGCCCAGTGCCAGCGCGTCGGCCATCTCGGCCGTCTGGCACACGCTCATGCTGACCCACCGTTCGCCGCCGCGCAGGAACGACCACAGGTTCAGCGTCGCGTAGTGCACGGGCAGGTACTCGTCGTCGATCGCGGTGATCCACGTGTCGTGGTCGCCCGCGTGCCCGGCGATGGCGTGCGCCAACTCCGGGTCACCTGCGAAGTCGTAGGGCATCCGGGCCAGGCCACGCGGCAGTTCCTCCGACGTGTATCGACCCGCCCGGCGGGAATGCGACGCGACCACCCACTCCATCGTCGTCGCCCAGTGCGAGTCGACCACGATCACGGTGTCCGGCCGTAGCACGTCCAGCACTTCGGTGCGCAGTCTGCGCAGGCCGGGGACCAGTGAGATCTCGTTGCCCTCGTTGAGTTCCCGACGCTCGTCCTCCGGGAGCATGATCGTCGGCACGTGCGCCAGGATTCCCGCTCCGACGACCTCGCCCATGGTCACCGCCACCCTTCCGGCGCGGACTCGGGCGGTGCGGCCGCCCAGCTGCGTCGACAGTTCGTGTCGCGTCGCATATCGTTCGGAAGCAAACGTAGGTAGCCGCACCTGCGGGGTCAAGAGCATCGGCGTCTCGCCACCCGGCTGGCGGGTGACCCGAGGGCAGCGCGTCGGGTCAGCTGTGCGGAGCGTTATCGTACGGGCTCGGAGGAGCCGAACGGAGACCACGACCGATGACCGGAATCCACACCCTGCGGGCCACCGAAGAGGCGATCGGCGAGCGGTTGCACGGCATGGACATCAACACCGAGGCGATGTGGGCGGTCTCCAACGTCTACCGGGCGTCGGCGGCGATCCGCAACCACCTCGAACGCACGGTGCTGCGGGACACCGGCCTGACCTGGACCGGGTTCGTCGTCCTCTGGGTGGTGTGGATCTGGGGCGAGAGCGAGACGCGTGTCGTGGCGGCGGAGAGCGGCATCTCCAAGGGCACGCTGACCGGGGTGGTCAAGACGCTGGAGTCGTACCGCTACGTCAAACGGGCCACGCACGCCACGGACGCGCGCCGGGTGCTGCTGTCGCTGACCCGCAACGGCGAGCGGCTGATGCGTGACCTGTTCCCCGCGTTCAACAAGCAGGAAACACACGTGGTCGCCGGGCTGACCAGCAAACAGCGCAAGGACCTCGCCGCGTCGCTGCGCCTGGTGATCGAGAAGCTCGAAGAAGAGGGCTAACCGGTCACACCGCGCGGACCGGTTAGTCGTCGACCGGTAGTCGTCACCTGCTCGGGTCCAGGACCAGTTTGCCGATGGTCCGCCTGGCCAGCAGGTCGCTGTGCGCCTGGCGGACGTCGGACAGCGCGTACTCACCGCCCAGGACCGGCGTGAGCCTGCCGTCGCCGACCAATTTGCCCAGTTCGGCGAGCGGTCCGCGGATCATCTCCGGCCTGCGGAAGCAGTGCCCGAGCCAGAAGCCGGCGACCGTCCGCGAACCGGCCATCAGCTTGACCGGGTCGATCGGCCGGGTCTCCTCCCGCGCCGCCGCGCCGAACGTGGCCAGCCGGCCGAACGGGGCCGTCGCGCTGAGCGACTCGGTGAGGACCCGGCCGCCGACCATCTCCAGGACGACGTCCACCCGATGGCCGCCGTTCGCCTCGACCAGCCGGTCGCGCAGGCCCTCCGCGTCCGGCGCGACGGCCACATCGGCGCCCAATCGCACGGCCAGGTCCCGCTTCTCCGGCGTGGACGCGGTCGCGATGATCCGTCCGGCGCCCAGCTGGCGGGCCAGCTGCACGGCCAGCGTGCCGACACCGCCCGCTGCCGCGTGCACCACGACGGATTCGCCCGGCGTGAGGTGGGTGGACGTGGTCAGCAGGTGCCACGCGGTGAGGCCCTGCACGATCAGCGCCAGCGCCTGGGCGTCGTCCACGCCGTCGGGCATGTCGAACACCAACTGGTCGGGGACGGCGACCCGCTCGGCGTAACCACCGCTGGGCGGCAGGGCCACGACGTGCCGACCGTCCTCGGTGGTGCCGGTGACCTCGCCGCCCGGGATCATCGGCAGGCTGGCCGGGGCGAGGTAGCTGTTCTCCGTCAGGTGCGTGTCGGCGTAGTTGATGCCGGCCCGGGTGACGTGGACCAGGGTGTGGCCGGGCGGCCGCTCCGGCTCGTCGACGTCGACGACGTGCATGACCTCGGGTCCACCGAACTCGGTGATCTGGACAGCCCTCATGCCGTCATCCTTGCGCATCACCGCCGGCACGCCGGACGGCCATACTGGACGCGTGTCCACCGAGGACTGGGTGCTGCACGTCGACCTGGACGAGTTCATCGCCGCCGTGGAGATCGCCCGCCGGCCGGAGCTGCGCGGCCGGCCGGTGGTCGTCGGCGGCGCCGGCGACCCGACGCGGCGCGCCGTCGTGGCCACGGCGTCGTACGCGGCACGGGAGTACGGCGTGCACTCCGGGATGCCGATGAAACTGGCCGCCAGGAAATGCCCGGAGGCGGTGTTCCTGCCGTCCGACGCGCCCGCCTACGAGGCGGTGTCCGAGCGGGTGATGGCGACGTTGCGCGAGTTCCCGGTAGTCGTGGAGGTGATCGGCTGGGACGAGGCGTTCCTCGGCGCGCACACCGACGACCCGGAGGCGCTGGCGCACCAGATCCAACAGGCCGTCGCGGACGAGACGGGCCTCGCGTGCACGGTCGGCATCGGCGACAACAAGCTGCGCGCCAAGCTGGCCACCGGCTTCGGCAAACCGGCCGGCGTCTACCGCCTGACCAGGGACAACTGGGTGGCCGTGATGGCCGACCGGCCGACGGACGCGTTGTGGGGCATCGGGCGGCGGACGGCCGCGAAGCTCGCCGACGAGGGTCTGGTCACGGTCGCCGACCTGGCCCGGGCCGATCCGGCCGCGCTGGCCAAGCGGTTCGGGCCGCGCATGGGGCCCTGGTACCGCACGCTGGCGCTGGGCGCGGGCGACCCGAACGTCACGGCGACGCCCTACGTGGTCCGCTCGCGCAGCAGGGAGACGACGTTCCAGGAGAACCTGACCGACTGGGCGGACGTGGAACGTGAGACGTCCGCGCTGGCCAGGCGGGTCGCCGACGACGTCCGGGCCGAGCAGCGGCCGGCGGCCCGGGTCGGCGTCAAGGTGCGGTTCGCGCCGTTCGTCACCAAGACCAGGAGCATGACGCTGCCCGCGCCGACCACCTCGGCCGACGACATCGAACGCGCCGCCCGCACCGTCCTGGACCTGTTCGACCGCACCCGGCCGATCCGCCTGCTCGGCGTCCGCGCGGAGTTCGAGACGAAGGATCTATGACCCCACCTGGTCCGTGCCGAACAGGGCGGCCAGTTCGGCCGGTGGGACCTCCTCCAACTGCACGTACGTGCACGACGACGGGTCGCGGTCCGGGCGGAACCGGGACAGCCGCGCGGTGTGCCGGAAGCGGCCGCCCGCCAGATGCTCGTAGCGCACCTCGGCGACCAGTTCGATGCGCAGCGGCACCCAGGACAGGTCCTTCTGCGCGTTCCACCGGCTCAGCGCGCCCGGCATCCGCCCGCCCGCCTGCGCCTGCGCGTCCGCCCACGACCGCCACGGGTGGTTCTCCAGCGCGTTCTCCCGCAGCGGCGCCAGGTCCGTGACCAGCTGCGCGCGCAGTGCCGCCGCGAAGCTGCTGGCCACGCCGACGTGGTGCAGCGTGCCCTCGTCGTCGTACAGGCCCAGCAGCAGCGAACCGACCGTCTCGCCGTCCTTGTGCCAGCGGAAACCGGCGACGACGCAGTCGGCCGTGCGCTCGTGCTTCACCTTCCACATGACGCGCTTGTCCTGCTGGTAGGGCAGGTCCAGCGGCTTGGCCATCACACCGTCGAACCCGGCGCCCTCGAACCGGGTGAACCAGTCCTCGGCGACGTCGGCGTCGGCCGTCAGCGGCGTCAGGTGCACCCGCGCCAACTGCCGGTCCAGGACACCCTCCAGCAGCGAGCGGCGGGTGCTGAACGGCTCCTCGGTCAGGTCGCGGTCGTCCAGCGCGAGCAGGTCGAACGCGACGAAACTGGCCGGTGTCTCGGCGGCCAGCTTCCGCACGCGGGACGCGGCCGGATGCAGCCGCAGTTGCAGCGCGTCGAAGTCCAGACCCGCGCCAGTGACGACCACGACCTCGCCGTCCACCACGCACCGCTGCGGCAGCGCGTCCCGCAGCAGCTCGACCAGCTCGGGAAAATACCTGGTCAACGGCCGGTCGTTGCGCGAGCCCAGCTCCACGTCGGCGCCGTCGCGGAACACGACGCACCGGAACCCGTCCCACTTCGGCTCGTACACCAACCCCGGTGCCCGCGGCACCTCGTGCACGGCCTTGGCCAGCATCGGCCGGACCGGCGGCATCACTGGGAGGTCCACGACCCGACTCTAGGCCGCCGCACCGACGGCCACCGGATCAGCCGGATCACCGGAACACAGCGTCACCGCCCGATAGGGTGGAGTGGTCGATCAGTCGTGACTCCTGGGGCGCCGTGTTGCGTGCACAACTGCTGTCCGGACTGCAGAGCAGGTTCGACACCGTCGTCGGCACGGGCGACCCGGCGCCGATCACCGGGCCGGAAGCCGACGCCGAGATCGAGCGCCTGCTGGCGTTCCTGACCGGTGACGCCGGCCTGGACGTCGAGGTGCTGCACACCCTCGGTCTCGCGCACTGGCTGCGCACCGTCACCGCCGACGACCGGGTCCCTGCGGAGGTGCGACAGCGGGACGAGGCACGCGCCGGACTGTTCCTGATGCCGCTGTACCTCCAGGAGCCGGCGAACCTGGCCGACCCGGTGCGCGAGTCGATCGCGGCGGCCACCGGCCTGCCGGTGCCCCGGCCCGGTGAGCGCCGGGCCGAACTGGGCGAGGCACTGTCGAACCTGGCGATGTTCCTGCTGGCCCGGTTCGTCGACGACCACGTCGACACCGAGGGCCGGACCGCCGTCGTGCTGCTCCGGCAGGCGGTCCTGAACCTGCCGGTCGGCCACGCCTCACATCCGGTGGCGCTGTGCAACCTCGCCTACGCGATCCTGCTGAGCGAGGTGGTGCCCGTCCTGTCCGGGACCGAGTACTCGACGCCGCCGCCCGCCGACGAGGTGGTCGCGATGTTCCGGGCCGCGCTGCAATACACGCCGCCCGGGCACGAGAACCATCCGCGCTGTCTGAGCGGTCTGGGTGAGGCGCTGCGGGCGAAGGCCGTCCTCGCCCACGACGTCGGCGCGCTGGACGAGGCGATCGCGACGCTGCGAGCGGTGCTGCGCCTGGTCGGGCCTGCCGATCTGGACGACCGCCTGACCATTGTGGGCACCGTTCTGCGTGCCCGCGCGCTCGACGTCCCGGAACTGCGCGCCATGCTGGACGACACGGCTGTCGTGCCCGTGGAACGCGCCCTGCTGCAAGGGATTCTCGGCGAAGCGCTGCTCGCCGGCGAGACCGGCAGGGAGCACAGCCCGAAGGTCGACGAGGCCGTCGAGCTGCTCACGGCGGCGGTCGGTGGCCTGCCGGCGAACACGGCGGAGCAGGCGCTGGCCGCCGCGTCGCTGATGCGCGCGACGATGTTCCAGGCGCCGTTCACCGAACGGAGCCGCCGACGCCGGGAGCGGTACGGAGACGCCGGGTCGGAGGACCTGGCCCTCGGTCCGTTCGCGTTCCTCACCCGACTGCTGGGCTGGGACGACGAGAGCAGCGACAGCCGGCACGGCCAGATGATGGACCTCCTGCGGACGATCCAGAACTACCCGTCCGGCGCCGGCCAGGCAGACGTGCTGGCCAAGGCGTTGCAGGTGCAGGCCAGGCGACTGGAACACCTCGACCCGGCCGAACGGGCCGAGGCGCTGGCGCGGTTCCTGTCGCCCGCCGAGGAGAAACCGCCGCCACCACCGCCGGACCTGAGCGACCTGGACGAGGTCGACGCACTCTACGACCGGCTGGACCGGCAGCTGCCCGCCGACGGCACGGAACGGATGCTGCTGCGGATGGCCCGCTGGCAGTCGCGGGCCGTTCGCGTACAGGCCACCGCGACGCGCACCGAGGACGGCCTCGACCAGCTCGCCGCGCTGGTGGCCGACGCGCAGGAGACGCTGCCGGCGATGATCGAGTCACTGGGCGAGCGGGCCGAAATGGCTCCGTCACTCCTGGCGATGGCCGCGGCGATGAACTCGCCGTTCCGCTCCCTGGCCACGGCGGACGACGCGATCCGCCAGCACCGCGCCGCGGTCGCCGCCGACCCGGACGACCTGGCCGCGGTCACCGCCCTGGCGCACGCGCTGTTCCACCGGCACCAGATCATCTTCGACGACGCGGACTTCCGGGAAGGCGTCGCGCTGGCCCGTCGGGTCGTGGCGGCGACGCCACAACTGGACGCCCAGCTCGTCGTCCGCTGGGGTCAGGTGGTCACCCTCCGGGCGCAGCACGACCGGCTGGACCCCGGCGGCAGCGGGGCGAGCCGCCTGATGCGGATGACCAGGAACCAGGTGGCCGACTCGCTGGCCGACTTCGACGTCCCCGGTGCGCTGGAGGCACTGGAGAACGACAGGTCCAACATGCTGTCGCAGGCACTGAACACCCGTCGCGAGCTGGACGCGCTGCGCCGTGTCGAGCCGTTGCTCGCCGACCGGTTCGTCGCGTTGCAGGACCAGTTCACGGCCGGCGTCACGCCGGGTATGGACGCGACCCCGGAGCGGGTGGCGGAGTTCCGTGGCCGGGTCCGGGAGTGGGACGCGCTGATCAACGACATCACGGTGCTGCCCGGCTTCGACCGGTTCCTGTGGCCACTGCCGATGAGCGCCGCGGACCTGCGGCAGGCCGGCGCCGAGGGTCCGGTCGTCGCCATCAACGTGGCCGACGCGCGGTGCGACGCGATCGTGCTCGACCGGACGGGACCGCGGCGGGTACGACTGCCCGACCTGCACGCCGACGAACTCGCCGACCAGGCCGAGGCGTTCCACGACGCGCTGCGGGCGGCGGTGTCGACCGGACGGCCGAGGAACCAGGAGCTGCTCGGGACGCTGGCCTGGCTGTGGGACGTGGTCGCCGAACCGGTGCTGACCGCCCTCGGCCACACCGACACACCGACCGGTGCGTGGCCGAGGCTGTGGTGGTCGCCGACCGGGCCGTTGAACTTCCTGCCCCTGCACGCGGCGGGCCGGCACGACACGCCCGGCGCGTCCGTGATCGACCGGGTGGTGTCGTCGTACACGCCGACGCTGCGCGCGCTGCTGCACAGCCGGTCGTACCCGCCGTCGCCGCACCGGTCGGCCCTGGTGGTCGCGATGCCCGAGACACCCGGCCAGGTGGCGCTCCCGGCCACAGTCGGCGAGGTCGCCGCGATCCTCGAACGAATGCCCGGCCGCCGGCCGCTGGTCGGCGCGGACGCCACCTGCGACGCGGTGCTGGCGGCGCTACCGGACGCGGCGGTGGCGCACTTCGCGTGCCACGCGGTCGCCGATCCGCACGAGCCGTCGGCCAGCCGACTGCTGCTGGCCGACCGGCCGCTGCGGATCACCGAGGTCAGCAAGCTGCACCTGCACCAGGCGGAACTGGCGTACCTGTCGGCGTGCGCGACGGCCCGCGGCGGGCCGGACCTGGCCGACGAGGCGGTGCACGCGGCGTCGGCGTTCCAGCTGGCCGGGTACGCCCAGGTGGTGGGCACCCAGTGGGAGATCGCGGACGCCACGGCGGCGGAGGTGACGGCCGACTTCTACGCCGAACTGGCCGCCGCGATCGACGAACCAGCCCGACTGCCCGCAGCAGTGGCCCTGCACACGGTGACCCGCCGCCTCCGCGACGCCCACCCCCACGAACCAGCCGTCTGGGCCGCCTACCTCCACGCGGGCGCCTGACACCACGCCACACCCGTTCGCGGTGACCTGCTCCGTTGGCCCTGAAGCGGTGCGCCGACCGGCCGGATCGCCCGGTATCGACTGTCGGTGGCCGATCATCCGGCGTACCGTCGGTGACCTGCGGTGATCTCGCGGCGGCGGAGGTGGTGGCAGATGCGTGCGATGTGGAAGGGCGCCGTGTCCTTCGGGCTGGTCACGATCCCGATCCAGCTCTACGCGGCGACCGAGAACAAGAACGTCAGCCTGCACCAGGTGCACGAGTCGGACGGCGCGCGCATCCAGTACCGGCGGTTCTGCTCGGCCGAGGACAAGGAGGTGCCGTACGCCGAGATCGCGAAGGGCTACGAGTTGGGCGACGGGCAGACGGTCATCCTCACCAACGCCGACATGGCCGAACTGCCGCTGTCCACGTCCCGCACGATCGACGTGCTGGAGTTCGTGGACCTGGAGGCGATCGACCCGATCTACTTCGACAAGAGCTACTACCTGGAGCCGCAGAAGGCGGCGGTGAAGCCGTACGTGCTGCTGCGCGACGCGCTGCACAAGTCCGGTCACGTGGCGATCGCGAAGGTGGCGCTGCGCCAGCGGGAGGCGCTGGCCGTGCTGCGGGTTTACTCGGACGTCATGGTGCTGACGACGATGCTGTGGCCGGACGAGGTGCGGCCGGTCGAGTTCGACTTCCTGCACGAGGACGCGCCGCAGGTGCAGTCCCGGGAGATGACGATGGCCGGGTCACTGATCGACTCGCTCACCGAACCGGTGTTCGAACCGGACAAGTACCAGGACGGCTACCGGGCGGCGTTGGAAGCCATGATCGAGGCGAAGATCGAGGGCAAGGAAGGCACGAAGAAGACGTCGGCGAAGGCCAAAGCCGCCGACACGGCGCCGGACCTGGTCGACGTGTTGGCGGCCAGCGTCGAGGCGGCCAAACGCAACCGCGAACCGGCGGCCAAGCCGAAGACACGGCGCAAGACCAGCTGATTCGCGACACGCCGGGCGGCGTCCCGCGTTCCTGTCGGACGCCGGTGGTACCAAGGGCGACGTGACGGACACGGACTGCCTCGGTTGCGCGCTGAACCTGGATCACTGCCACGGCACGCTGGTCGTGCACGCCGACGGCGCCGTCGACTGCACCGAGCCCGACTGTGACGACGTCGACAAGGCCCGCCACACACTGGTGATCGACTGCGACGACACGATGGTCGACTGTGGCTGTGCGCGGTTCACCCCGCGGATCGCGGTGCACGCGTGCTGACGCTCCGGCCGATGTCCGAACAGGACGCCTCCCTTGCCGAAGCCCTTGGCGGTGACGGCCTTGTGCCGCGGCAGCTTGGTGTCCAACTGGCCTTCGCTGGCGCCGCCGTCGGAGAACGTCGAGTAGGTGACGGTGGCGTCCCTGGCGGTGCCGGTGGCGTCGTAGGGGATGGTGACGGTTTCGTTGGCCTGCCGTGGCCCGACCGGTCCGGCCCGGCCGTACCCGGTGAGCGAGAAGATCAGCCCGAGAGTGACCAACGGCCATGCCACGACGCCGATGATCGGGATGAACGAGAACACGAGCCCGATCAGCCGAGCACGAACCCGGCGGTCCCCAACCCGTTGCGGGCCTGCACGACGCGATCCTCCGGCGGCGCTGCCGGCATGGTCGGATAAGACATGTCGCCCGCTCAGAGATTCCCGGCACCGATGACCGCGACACGAGAGCACGACAATTCGCACCAAAAACCGTTGGGCGTAACGACCGGCACAACGGGAAACGCCAACTCGCCGTGGGGGTGGCGGCGAGTTGGCGTTGGTCTCTGCCGCGGGTCAGCCGCAGCCGCCCGCGTGACCCTCGTCCGATGACCGGCCCACCGCCACCGCCGCACCGACCCGTTCCGGCATCGCGCCTGCCGGCGCCGCCTCGCTCGCCAGGTGCTCGACGAACGCGCCCAACCGTTCCATACCCCAGTAACGGTTGAACCCGTGCACGAAGAACGGCACACCGAAGACGCCGTCCTTGCAGATGTCCAGCAGGATGCGCGCGCCCGCCGCCCGCAGTTCCGGGTCGTCGGCGGCCGACGACACCTCGTCGCGGGGCAGGCCCAGGTCACCGGCGATGTCGGCGATCGTCGCGCGGTCGCAGATGTTGCGGCCCTCCTCCCACCGGGCCCGGTACGCCGCCGCCACGTACTCGCGGCCCAGGCCGGCACGCTCCGCGACCAGGTAGCCCAGGTGCGGGATCTCCCACACCGGGTCCCGGTCCACCGGCCACCGGAACGACACGCCGGCCGCCAGCCGCTTCACGTCCTGCAGGATGTAGAGGCTCTTCGCGCGGGTCATCGTGGAGTACGGGAACGAGCCGCCCAGCGACGTCAGCAGCCGCGAGCTCTCGGCGTCCGGCTCCCAGAACGGCACCCACTCGACCAGGTCCGCCACCCACCCGTGCGACGACAACAGCTCCCGGTACGCCAGCCACGAGTACGGGCTGCGCAGCGAGAAGTAGAACCGAGGACGCTTCCCCATGAGACGACCAACCCCTCAGACGACCAAGCCGCCGTCGACGCCGAACACCTGTCCCGTCACGTAGCTCGCCCGGTCGGACACCAGGAACGACACGAGGTCCGCGACCTCCTCCGGTCGCCCGAACCGGCCGAGCGGGATCTCCCGCACCAGGTCGTCGACGGGCAGGCCGACCGTCATGTCGGTCTCGATGAAGCCCGGGGCCACCGCGTTGACCCGGATCCGGTACTTGCCGACCTCCTTGGCCAGCGCCTTCGTGAACCCGATGATGCCGGCCTTGGACGCCGAGTAGTTCGTCTGCGTCGCATGCCCGTACACGCCGGCGATCGACGACATCGTCACGAGCGCGCCCGCCTTGCGGCGCATCATCGAGAACACCGCGGCCCGGCACACGTTGTACGTGCCGTCCAGGTTCACGCCCAGCACCGACCGCCAGTCGTCCTCGCGCAGCATGACCAGCGGGTTGTCCCGCACGATCCCGGCACACGACACGACCGCGTGCAGCTTGCCCAGCGACGACTCGGCCGCCTTCACGAACTTCTCCACGGCCGGCGTCGACGACACGTCCACCTGCTGGGTGAAGACACCGGCGCCGAGCGCGGCCGCCTCCTTCGTCACCAGTGCCGCGGCCTCCACGTTCGACTGGTAGCAGAACGCCACGTCGAACCCGTCGCGAGCCAGCTGCGTGACCACCTTGGCGCCGATTCCGCGTGACCCGCCGGTCACCAGCGCCACCCGCCTATCCGACACGGCTGCCTCCCAACACGTCGACATCCCGCAACGCGACCATGAACTGGCCGACCCGCAGCACCTGCCGGTCGCCGACGAAGCTCTCGCCGGCGACGATCGCGGCGTCGTCCAGGGCACGCACGACCCGCACGCGGTGCGTGACGACGTCGCCCGGGTGCACCGCGCCCAGCAGCGCCACGTCCTTGATGCTGCTGATCAGCACGGCCTTCCCGGTCAGCACCGACGGGTTCGGCTTCTCCCACTG
>DASZXM010000008.1:0-9245 GCA_035546415.1 Pseudonocardiaceae bacterium | reverse complement strand
CGGTCTGGGCCGCGCTGGCCACCGTGCGCGACCCGGAACTCGACGAGCCCCTGACCGACCTGGGGTTCGTGTCGTCCTGCGAGGTGTCGGCCGGCGGAGCCGCCGCCGTGCGGCTGCGGCTGCCGACGTACTTCTGTGCGCCGAACTTCGCGTTCCTCATGGTCGCCGACGCGTACGACGCCGTCAGCGCCGTGCCGGGTGTGACGGCGACGGAGGTCCTGCTGGACGACCACTTCGCGGCCGACGTGATCAACCGCGGGGTCGCGGCACGGGCCGGGTTCGTGGCGTCGTTCGACGGCGAGGCCGTGAACGAACTGGACACCTTGCGCGCGGACTTCCTGCGCAAGGCGGTGCTGGCCGGCACCGACCGGGTGTGCCGGTCGGTGACACGGGCAGCGCCGGACGCCGACCTGGCGGCGCTGACGCTGGGTGAGGCACCACCGGGGCCGGACCGGGAACGCCTGCGCGCGCGCAGGCGGGAACTCGGCCTGCCGCACGGGGACACCGACGCGCTGGTGATCGACCCGGTCACCGGCGACCCCGTGGCACCCGACGACCTGCGGTCACACCTGGGGCGGGCCAGGGTCACGCGGGTCGGCCAGGACGCCAACTCCGGTGTGTGCAGAGGCATGTTGCTGGCCCGCTATCCGGGAGCCCAAGGACGGGAGGACACACGATGAAGGCTGTTCGGCTGCACGCCTACCACCAACAGCCCGTCGTCGAGGACGTGCCGGAGCCGACGATCTCCGGCCCGCTGGACGTGATCGTGCGGATCGGCGGTGCCGGCGTGTGCCGCACCGACCTGCACATCATCGAACAGCAGTGGGAGGAGAAGTCCGGTGTGACACTCCCCTACACGATCGGGCACGAGAACGCCGGCTGGGTCGAGGAGATCGGCTCCGCCGTGACCAACGTCGCCGTGGGTGACACGGTGATCCTGCACCCGACGCCCACGTGCGGCCTGTGCCACGCGTGCCGCGCCGGGGACGACATGCACTGCCTGTACGGGTCGTTCCCGGGCATCAACACCGACGGCGGCATGGCCGAGTACCTGCTGACGTCCGCGCGGGCGTGCATCAAACTGGACCCGACGACGCAGCCGGCCGACGTGGCCGCGCTGGCCGACGCGGGCATCACCGCGTACCACGCGGTGCGCAAGGCGGTGCCACAGTTGTACCCGGGGACGGTGTGCGTCGTGAACGGCGCCGGCGGTCTCGGGCACATCGGCATCCAGTCGCTGGCCGCGCTGACGGCGACCACCATCGTCGTCATCGACCGCAACTCCGAAGCCCTGGAACTGGCCCAGAAGCTCGGCGCCGACCACACCATCCTGGCGGATGGCAAACACGTGGACGCCGTGCTGGACCTCACCGACGGCCAGGGCGCGGAAGTGGTGCTGGACTTCGTCGCCGAACAGGGCGCGCAGCAGGACGCGTTCGCCATGACCCGGCGGCACGGTTCGCACTTCGTGATCGGTTACGGCAGCAACATCGACGTGCCCACGATCGACATCATCTCCACCGAACGCAGCATCGTCGGCAACCTGGTGGGCACCTACAACGACCTGGTCGAGCTGATGGTGCTCGCGCAGGCCGGGAAGGTCACGCTGCACACCCGGAAGTACCCGCTGGACGCGGCGCTGGACGCCCTGGCCGATCTGGACGCCGGGCGGGTCCGCGGCCGGGCGATTCTCACGCCATAACAGGTCAACGACGACTAGGGAGCATCGGATGGCCAAGGAACTGCGCTTCGGAGCCGAGGCGCGCGACCTGCTGCTGGCCGGCGTGGACAAGCTGGCGGACGCGGTGAAGTCGACGCTGGGGCCCAAGGGCCGCAACGTGATCATCGAGAAGATCACCGGTTCGCCGGTGGTCACCAACGACGGCGTGACCATCGCGCGGGAGATCCACCTCAAGAACCAGTTCGAGAACATGGGCGCGCAACTGGTGAAAGAGGCCGCGATCAAGACCAACGACGTGGTCGGCGACGGCACGACCACGGCGACCGTGCTGGCGCAGGCGATCGTGCGCGAGGGGATGCGCGTCATCGCGGGCGGCGGCAACCCCGTGCTGATCAAACGGGGCATCGACCTGGCGGTCGGCCGGCTGGTGGCCCACCTGGAGAAGGTGGCGCACCCGGTGGTCGCCGAACAGGACTTCGCGCGGGTCGCGGCGATCTCCGCGAACGACGACGACGCCGTGGGCGCCGTGATCGCGAAGGCACTGCACACGGTGGGCGAAGGGGGTGTCGTCACGGTCGAGGAGTCACCGCGGATCGGGATGAGCGTCGACTTCGTGGAGGGCTTCGAGTTCGACAACGGCTACCTGTCGCCGTACCTGGTCACCGACCCGGGCCGGCTGGAGGCCGTGGTCAACGACCCGTACATCCTGATGTGCAGCGAGAAGGTGACGAAGGTCCAGCAGCTGATGCCGTTGCTGGACAAGATCATGCGCGCGCCGCGGCCGCTGGTGCTGATCGCCGAGACGGTCGAGGGCACCGCCCTGTCGATGCTGGTGCACAACCACGTCAACGGGAACTTCCAGGCGGTGGCGATCCGCGCGCCGGGCTTCGGTGACCGGCGGCTGCACAAACTGGAGGACCTGGCCGCCGTGGTCGGCGGCGACGTGCTCAGCCGGCAGTCCGGGTTCACCCTGGAGACGATGACCCTGGAGCAGTTGGGCCGTGCCCGGCAGGTGCGGGTCGACCAGAACTCCACGACGATCGTCGGCGGCGGCGGTTCGCCGGAGGACGTCGAGTTCCGGGTGAAACAACTGCGCGCGGAACTGTCCCGCGCCCAGTTCGGCGTCGACGAGGACGTATTGACCGAACGGATCGGCGCGCTGACCGGGAAGGTCGCCATGATCCGGGTCGGCGCGGCGACACCGGCGGAACTGAAGGAGTTGCAGCACCGCGTCGAGGACGCGCTGTCGGCGACCCGGGCCGCGATGGCCGAGGGCATCGTCGCGGGCGGCGGTGCCGCGCTCCTGCACGCCGAACGGGTGCTCGCCGACCTCGGCCTGTCCGGCGACTACGCGACAGGCGCGGACATCGTGCGGCGCGCGCTGTCCGAACCGGCGTTCCTGATCGCCGCCAACGCCGGCTATCCGGCGGCGGACGTCCTGGCCAGAGCACGGGAGATGGGCGACAACGACGGTTTCGACGCGTTGCACGAGCGATACGGGAACATGATCGAGATGGGAATCGTGGACCCGCTGCGGGTGTGCCGGTCGGCGTTGCAGAACGGCGCCTCGGTCGCCGGGCTGCTGCTGACCACGAACTCGCTGATCGCCGAGGAACAGACACCGTGGGGCGGCAGCCCGGCGCTGATGACGGAGTTCGGCCCGCTGGACGAGGGCCTGCACCAGCCGTCACCGGACGCCAGCACGCCCCAGTCGCTGGGCCTCGGGCCGTCGGTGGCCTGAGGTCGACCGGCAGTCGACGGCGGTGCTCCCGAGACCGTCCGCCGCCGTCGACTGCCCCCAGCCCGCCGGGCGGGTCCGCCGCGATGTCCCGTCCGGCCATCGATCCCGCCTGCCCGCGACGATTCCGGCAACGAGAACGTGCCCGGCAACGAGGAGGTGCCCCCGTGCTCAAACGCGACCCGGCAGCACCCACACCCCTCCCCCCGTCGGCCCGCGCGCTGCTCCCGGCCGCCGGTCCCGGCCCGGTGGCCTCCCGCGGCCGGTCCACCCTGGCCCTGCTCGGACCGGCGTTCGTGGCCGCGGTCGCCTACATCGACCCGGGCAACTTCGCCACCAACATCACGGCCGGCGCGCACTTCGGCTACCTGCTCGTGTGGGTGATCGTCGTGGCCAACCTGGTCGCGATGCTCGTCCAGTACCTGTCCGCGAAACTCGGCCTGGCAACGGGAAAGGACCTGCCGCAGCTGTGCCGGGAACACCTCCCCCGGCCGGTGTCGCTGGGGTTGTGGGCGCAGGCCGAACTCGTCGCCATGGCCACCGACCTGGCCGAGTTCGTCGGCGCGGCCGTCGGCCTGTACCTGCTGTTCGGCGTGCCGCTGCCGATGGCAGGCGTCATCACGGCGGTGGTCGCGTTCGGCGTGCTGGCACTGGACCGCCGCGGGCACACCCGGTTCGAACTGGCCGTCACGGCGCTGTTCGGTGTCGTGTTCCTCGGGTTCGCCTACGACCTGGTGTGGACCGGCGTCGACCCGCACGGGCTGCTGGACGGGCTGCGGCCGTCGTTCACCGGCAAGGAGAGTGTGCTGCTGGCCGCCGGGATCATCGGCGCGACCGTCATGCCGCACGTGGTGTACCTGCACTCGGCGCTGACCAAGACGCAGTCGCGCAGCGCGTCGCGCCGGACACTGCTGCGGTCGCAGCGGATCGACGTGATCATCGCGCTGGGCACGGCAGGCGTGGTGAACGTGTCCATGCTGGTGCTGGCCGCGGTTCTGTTGCACGGCAACGGAAGCGCCGACACCGACCCGATCCGGTTCGCGCACGACTCGCTCGGCCGGGTCGTCGGCGGCGGTGCGGCGCTGGCGTTCGCGGTGGCGCTGCTGGCGTCCGGGTTGTCGTCCTCCAGTGTCGGCACGTACGCCGGGCAGGTCGTGATGAACGGCTTCCTCCGCCGATCCGTCCCGCTGTTCGCGCGCCGGGCCGTCACGATGCTGCCGGCGCTGGCCGTGCTCACGCTCGGCCTGCCGGCCACCGACAGTCTCGTGCTGTCCCAGGTGGTCCTGTCGTTCGGCATCCCGTTCGCCCTGGTGCCGCTGCTGTTGCTGACCCGCAGGGCGGACGTGATGGGCTCGTTCGTCAACCGGCGCGCCACGACGGTCGCCACGTCGTGCTGCGCGGCCGTGATCATCGCGCTGAACGGCTTCCTGGCAGTGGCGGCGGTGACGTCATGACGGTCGAGCACACCGTCGCTACGGCGGCCGTGATCCTCGGTACGACCGGGACGGTCGCGATGATCGCCTACCGGCTCGCGGCGTACGCCGCCGACCCGCGGGTCGTACCGGCCCACCTGGCAGCGCGGGCGCACTGGTGGAACCATCGGGTGTCGTCATTGTTGCAGGCCAGCATGATGCTGCTCGCCGTCGGCATCGTCGGTTTCGTGACCACGTGAGTGCACGCAAGGAGGCAGAGTGATCTTCATCGTCGTCAAGTTCACCGTCCGGCCCGAGCGCAGTGAGGAGTGGCTGGACCTGGTCCAGGAGTTCACCCAGGCGACCAGGAACGAGCCGGGCAACATCTTCTTCGAGTGGTCCCGGTCGGTCGAGACGCCGCACCAGTTCGTGCTCGTCGAGGCGTTCCGGGACGGCGACGCCGGCGCGGCACACGTCAACTCCGAGCACTTCAAGACGGCGATGGCGTGGATGCCCAAGGTGGTCGCGACGAAGCCGGACATCATCAACGTCCAGGTCGACCAGGACGGCTGGGGCGAAATGGGGGAGATCACGCCCGTCGAGCCCTGAGCCCGGCTTGACAGCCTTACTCGCCTCCGTATACTCGTGTACGAATATACGGAGGCGAGGTATTGGCGATGGCCAAGCGGCGCAGGGTCGGCAACCTGCTGGCGCTCGCGGTGCTGTCGGTGCTCGTCCAGCGGCCGATGCACCCGTACGAGATGGCGTCCGTGCTGCGGGAACGCGGCAAGGACCAGGACATGAAGATCAAGTGGGGTTCGCTGTACACCGTGGTGGCGAACCTGGAGAAGCACGGCCTGGTCACCGCGACGGAGAACGTCCGGGAGGGCGGCCGGCCGGAACGCACGGTGTACGCGATCACCGACGCCGGCCGCGCCGAACTGGAGGACTGGGTCCGCGAACTACTCGCCGCACCCGAACCGGAACAACCGAAGTTCCAGGCCGCCCTGTCCGTGATGGCGGTGCTCGCCCCCGATGACGCCGCGCTCCTGCTGCGGCAGCGGCTCGACGCGCTGACCGGGCAGATCACGGCCGGCCGGGAACAGCTGGCCGCCGTGGCACGGGAGATCCCGCGGCTGTTCCTGGTGGAGGCCGAGTACGCGCTCGCGATCCAGGAGGCGGAAGCCGCGTGGCTGCGCGGCCTGGTGGCCGAGTTGGAGTCCGGCACGTTCCCCGGCCAGGACCAGTGGCGGGCCTTCCACGCCACCGGGCAACTCCCGGAGGAGATCAAGGACATCGCGGAGAGGGGAACCGAGCGATGAAGGACGGACCCCGGCGGGTGCTGCAACACCACACCGGGGTCCTCGACCTCGAACCGATCCCGCGCGGAGGCGAAACCCGGCCACGAGGTGGCACCAGCAGGATAGCCGGGTTCTCCCCGCGGATCGGTCAGCACACCGATCACAAGGAGAGACAGCGATGAGTGACGTACGAACGGCACTGGTCACCGGCGGTGGCATCGCCGGACCGGTCGCCGCGATGGCGCTGGCGAAGGCGGGCATCGAGGCCACCGTCTTCGAGGCGTACGAAGGCACGGCGGACGGCGTCGGCGGCATGCTCGGCATCGCGCCCAACGGCCTGCGGGCGCTGGGCGTCCTGGACGCGCAGGACATGGTGCTGCGCATCGGCGACCCGGTCCAGTCGATGGTCATCGAGAGTTGGACCGGCAAGCGGCTGGCCGAGTTCGGCAGCCCCGACGGCCCACCCGCGTTCCACGCGGTGTGGCGCGCGGACCTGTACCGGGAGATGTACGACCGGACCGTCGCCAGAGGCATCCGGATCGAGCACCGGAAGCGCCTGGTCCGCGCGGTCGACGACGGCAGCGGCGTGACGGCGTACTTCGCGGACGGCACGTCGGCGCGCGGCGACGTGCTGATCGGCGCGGACGGCATCCGGTCCACGGTCCGGTCGATGATCGACCCGCGGGCGCCCCTGCCGCGGTACACCGGCCTGCTCGGATTCGGCGGCCGGGCCGGGAGCATCGGTCTGGACTCCACTCGCGGCTCGATGCACATGACGTTCGGCAAGCGCGCGTTCTTCGCCTACGCCACAACGGACGACGGCGACACCGGCTGGTTCGTCAACCTGCCGCACGCCACGGAGCTGAGCCTGGCGCAGACGAAGGCGATCGGCGCCGAACACTGGTTGGGCGTGCTGCGGGACGTGGTGCGCGACGACCGGACACCCGCGTCGCAGGTGCTGCGGCACGTCACCCCGGACAACCTGGTGATGGTGGGCGCGATCGACGACCTGCCGACGGTGCCGACCTGGAGCAAGGGTCGGATCGTGCTGGTCGGCGACTCGGCGCACGCGGCATCGTCGTCGTCCGGGCAGGGTGCGTCGATCGCGATCGAAAGCGCGATCCAGGTGGCCAGGTGCCTGCGCGACCTGCCCACGCCGGAGGCGGCGTTCGCGGCGTACGAACGGTTGCGCCGGCAGCGGGTGGAGCGGGTCATCGCGGCGGGTGCGCGGACGGCCAGTCACAAGGCGGCCGGGCCGGTCGCGCGGGTGCTGCGTGACCTGACCCTGCCGACCGTGATGAAGCTGCTGGCCAAGCCGGAGAAGATGGCGTGGCAGTTCGACTACGCCATCGACTGGGACGCCCCGGTCGAACCGGCGCCCGCGCTGGCTGCCTGAGCCGATCGGCCGGGTACGGGTAGTCTGCGAACGATGATCGCGGAGATTCCCGTACCCGGCGACGGCGCAGGGCCGTACGGCATCACGGTGGGCCCGGACGGCGCGGTGTGGTTCACGCAGGTGCACGCCGGGCGGATCGGCAGGCTGACGGCCGACGGTGAACTGGTGTCGTACCCCTTGGCCGACGAGAACGGCGGCCCGTCGGTGATCACGTCCGGCCCCGACGGCGCGCTGTGGTTCACCGAGGCCCGCGGCCACCGCATCGGCCGGATCGGCGTCACCGGTGACGTGACGTCGTTCGACCTGCCCACCCGGGAATGCGGACCGTTCGGCATCACGACCGGCCCCGACGACGCCCTCTGGTTCACCGAGATGAACGCCGACCGGGTCGGCAGAATCGGCACGGACGGCGCGGTCACCGAGTTCACGCTGCCCGGAACGGGTTCGTTCCCGGCGATGATCACGTGCGGCGGCGACGGCGCGCTGTGGTTCGCGTTGAACGGCGCCAACGCCATCGGCCGATGCACGGTCGACGGCATCGTCACGACCTTCCCGCTGCCCACGGTCGGCGGCGCACCGGTGGGCATCACGACCGGCGTGGACGGCCTGGTGTGGTTCGTGGAGATCGGCGGCGGCCAGGTCGGCTCGATCACGTCGGACGGCACGATCACGGAGTACCCGCTGGCCGACCGCGCGGCCCGCCCCCACGCCATCGCGGCCGACCCGCGCGGCGGCTGCTGGTACACCGAATGGGGCGGCAACCGGGTCGGCTACGTGGCCGCGGACGGCCGGGTCGAACGGTTCGACCTGCCCACGGAGGGCTCCGAACCACACGGCATCACGGTCGGCGACGACGGCGTGGTCTGGGTCGCCCTGGAAACCGGCGCGATCGCCCGCCTCGAACGATGACAAGCGGGATTGGAGTCTTCTCCTCGGCGAGAAGGCCCCAACCCCGGTTGTATCGGTGACGGTTTTCTACCGCCGCCGCCCCCTAAAAATGAACAGTCAGATGCGGCTCCATTTTCGACACTCTTTTCCACACCGTCACTCTCCCCGGCGTGCCGGCCCCGATGCAGCGGGAGGGCACGCCGGCGACGCCGGGGAGAGGACGAGTGCTGAACGTCAGCGACCGAGTCGCCGATGCCGGATGACGACGACGCGGCGAACCACTTCAGCAGCGGAAACGCCTGCGCCACCGGCTATGCAGAGTGCGGCACGCATGTCGTAACCGTGCTGAAGCAGCACGCCGTTGCACACCATGATCGCGATCAACGCGACCACGTACACCCGGCGACGTTCCAGCCCAGGAAGCGGATACGGATTTTCCCAACATGGTCGAGGCAATGCACTGAGCCTTTCTAAGGTGAGTGGTCCAAGCGGATTCAGGACGACACAAACCTAAAGGGCTACCAAGGCGACCGGAAGTTGATGAAGCACATCGGCACACATCGGGACGCTGCGGCACACAGCGCGACAAAGCAGTTCGACGCGGGACCGCGAAGGAGCCATCCGCTGCATCGGACGGCTCCTTCGCAACCCGACGACCGCCTGGACCACAGACCTGCCTCGGGTGTCCGGCGACCGGCTCCACGCCGGGCACGAACTTCCTGGTCCATGGTGCAGCGTGGCCGCGCCGAACCCCAACTTCTGGAACGAGTTGTCATCTAGCTGTCCATCGGCATGGTTCACCGACAAGAAGTTGGCACCTGGGTGCGCT
>DASZXM010000007.1:0-7291 GCA_035546415.1 Pseudonocardiaceae bacterium | reverse complement strand
TGTGTGAACGGGAGCCGCTGGGCTCAGCCCAGCGGCCGCACCGCCTCGCCGGAGCGCACCCTGTCCTGCAGTTGTTTCCAGTCCGTCCGGGAAGGATCGGCGACGGTGGTCATGACGACGACGTAGCCGTCCGGATCGGTGGTCACGACGTCCACCGTGTTCCACGGCGTGTACATCGGGCCCTCGACGGTGCCGTGCGGCAGCGCGCCCGCGCGCTCGGCCATGGCGCGCATGCTGTCCTCGGTCTCCTCGAAGAACGTGAAGCTCAGCCGCACACCCCGGCCGAGCGGTCCCGCCAACTGCTCGCGCGCCGGCCGCAACAGCAGGTCGCGGTACTGCGCCCGGCGCAGGTGCACGACGGCCAACTGGCCGTCCGGCCCGTCGAGCTGCTTCTCCACCCAGAAACCGAGACCGTCCACATACCACTCCAGCGACTTCGCCAAGTCACTGACCACCAGGATGGCGAAGTTCGGCATGTCTGGAATTTCCGGCAGTTCGCCGCTGGGCGGGCCACTGTGGCTTGGATGCGTCACCGATTCTCCCCTTCGAATGAACGTGATCGCGCAGTGCGCCGTTGTGCCACCAGTGTACCCGGCGGATTAGTTTCGAGAAAGGTTTTCCGGCCTTGTCCGGTGGTCGGGCATATGGCACGATCGATCGTGGGAATGAAAGTGTGGACAATGCGAGGAGTGCGATGAGCGAGCACCCGAGATCGTCGAAGGTCGTCGCGAAACTCTACAATGCGGCGTACAAGGTCGGGTTCTCGCCGTGGGACGTCGGCCCGCCGAAGCCGGAACTCGTCGCGCTGATCGAGGGCGAGTCCGCGCTGACCCCGGGCCGTGCGGTCGACCTCGGCTGTGGTGCTGGCACCAAGTCCGTCTACCTGGCTGAACACGGCTGGCGGGTGACTGGTGTGGACATCTCACCGGAGGCGATCCGCCAGGCGGAGGAGAAGGCCAAGGAGCGCGGGCTGGACATCGACTTCGTTCGGTGCGACCTCGCCGACATTCCCGATTCGACCATTGGTGAGCGATTCGACCTGCTGTTGGACATCGGCTGCTGTCACAGTTTGCGGACGGAGGTGAAAGGTCGGTACGCTGCGAATGTCGCCACATTGGCGGCACCCGGTGCGACGCTGTTCATGTTCGCGTTCACGAAAGGACCGCTGAGCGTGACGAGAAATGAGATCGACACATTTTTCGCGCCCCACTGGACGCTGGTGTCGGCCGTTCCGGGCAGCGAGCGCCGAACACCGGACGCGGGACCGATGTGGTATTCGCTGCGCCGTGGTGACTGACGTGGCGAGCCATCAGGAGTCCGGTGTCGCGGTCGAGTCGGCGCCGGTGGACCTCGCGTCGGACCGGCTGGTGGTGAACCCCTATCCGGAGTACGACGCGCTGCGCGGGCTGGGGCCGGTGTGCCGCTCGGCGGTGTGGGACGCGTACTGCGTGACGTCCTACGACCTCTGCCGCCGGGTCCTCGCCCGCGACGAGGTGTTCGACTCGTACGGCCAGCAACTGCTGCGCCAGTTGCAGGCCGGCGTGCTGCGCGGTGCCACGTCGTGGCGCACCCCGCCGTGTCCGCCGGTGCCCGACGGGTTCCCGGCGCAGCGCCTGGAAGGGCGGCGCACCACGGGGCGGGCGCTGGCCACCCGGTTCGTGGACGCGCTGTGGCCGCGATTCGAGGCGGACTGCACGGCCACGGTGGCGGCGCTGTTGGGCAGCGGCGGTCCGGTGGACCTGGTGGCCGACTACGCCGTGCCCGTGGTGACGCGGTTCCTGGCCGACCTGATGGCGGTCGCCCCGGAGGACCGGCCGGTGTTCGGACGGTGGGTGGAGAGCGGTTACGCGCGACAGCCCGCAGGGACGGCGGACGACTCGCAGGCGATGTGGCGGTTGCTGGCCACGCAGGCGGTCAGCAGGCTGAGATCGCCGGTCGACGACTTCGTCGGGCACCTGGTGGCCCATCCCGGTGTGCACCGCACCGACGGCTCGCCGCTGACCGCGCACCTGGAGTTCGTGGTGAGCACCGGACTGATGATCTCCCGGGTCACTCACCAGGGGCTCGTGCTGAGCGCCTCGACACTACTGCGCGCCCTGGCGACGCATCCCGACCAGTACGCGCTGCTGCGGCGGCGGCGCGACCTGGTGCCCGGCACGGTCGAGGAGGGATTGCGCTACGACGGGTCGACCCAGGCGCTGGGCCGGCTGACCCGGGCCGACACGCGACTGGGTGACGTCGTGGTGCCGCGCGACAGCCTGGTGATCCTGTTCGTGGGCGCCGCGAACCGCGACGGTACACAGTGGACCGATCCGGACCGCTTCGACGTGACCCGGGACACCAGGAGCACGGCGCGGAACCTCTCGTTCGGCCACGGTGTCTCGTCCTGTCTGGGCGCCACGATGTCCCGGCGGCTGCTGGCGCAGTTGCTCGGCGCGCTCGTCGGCCAGGTCGGTGAATTGGTGCCGCGGGCCGGTGAACGCTGGTTTCCCGAGTTCATGACCAGGGGCCTGACGAGCTTGCCGGCACTGGTGACGGCCGGTTGACGGCCGCCCGCCGAGCGTCGATGGGCATGGTCGGTCCGCTGCGCGACTCGCGGACGGGCGTACAGCGGCATGCCGAGCGACCATAGGTCGGCCGGTCGCCATCGCCGCCGCCCCCGCGCAGGTCGACGCGCCGCCGGCGGTCGGTCAGTCCACGATCTTGATGCGCACCCGACGGTTCTGGCGGCCCTTGTTCTCCACCTTCGTCACCTGGATGCGACCGATCTGGGCGGTGGACGCGACGTGCGTGCCGCCGTCTGCCTGGACGTCCAGACCGACGATGTCCACGATGCGCAGCTCCGGCTCGTCCGGTGGCGTGACGCTCATCGTCTTCACCAGTTCCGGGTTCGCCATCGCCGCCGCTCGCGGCATGAACCGCACGTCGATGCGCCGGTCCTGGGCGATCTCCTTGTTGACCGCGTCCTCGATGGTCTGTTTGAAGCCCTGCGGCAGCTCCGGCAGGTTGAAGTCCATCCGCGCCTCACCGGGCTCCATGTTGCCGCCGGTGACCAGCGCGCCGTAGTCCCGGAACACCGTGCCGACCAGCACGTGCAGGCCGGAGTGGGTGCGCATCAGGCTGGTGCGGCGCTCGTCGTCCAGCGCGCCCTGCACCACCGTGCCCGTCGGTGGCACCGGGTCGCCGGGGACGGGCAGCAGGTACAGGTCGTCGCCCTTGCGGGTGCCCGCGATGCGCGTCGTCACGCCTTCCCACAGCAGCACGCCGGAGTCCGGCGGCTGGCCACCGCCGCCCGGGTAGAACGCCGACCGGTCGAGCACGATGCCGGCCTCCGGGTCCGCCTGGTCCGACCACACCACCGTGCACTCCCATTCCCGCACGGTGGGGTCCGCCCAGTCCAGTCGATAGGTTCGCCCATGATGTCCTGTGGTCATCACCTGATTCTTCCACTCGTGAAAGGCACGACATGGCGCGAATCCACCACACGACGCTCACACCCACCAAGTTGGAGCTGCTCGCGGGATGGCTGCCCAAGCAGCCGTGGTACTGCGGTGGCACGCCGGAGCTGACCAAGGCAGGCGGTTTCCGGCTGGACGACCCGGCGGGTGAGGTGGGCATCGAGTTCATGGTGGTCACCGACGGGTCGACCGGCGACGCGGTGAGCTACCACGTGCCGCTCACCTACCGGGCGGCGGCGTGCGCGGACGCCGAAGCCGGCTTCATCGGCACCGCCGAGCACGGCGTCCTGGGCACCCGGTGGATCTACGACGGGGTGCACGATCCGGTGCTGATCGCCCAGTTGCTGGCGCTGATCGGGGGACAGGCGCAGCCGCAGGCGCAGAGCGTCAGCGACACGCCCGATCCGTCCGTGGTCGGGCGGTCGGACGTGACGCTCGCGGTCGCCGGGCCGGTCGTGGACGGCACCGACATCCCGGTGACGGTCGCCGACACGGACCGGGGCGTGCTGCGGGTGGTGCGCGTGCTCGAACCGGACGACAGCGCGCCGGAGGGCGTCGGCCATGTCGCGGCGGGGTGGCGGATGCCGGACGGCACCGAGGCGCGTGGCCGGTTCGCCGTCGTCAGGCGGGGTCAGTCGTCCGGTTCGGCCAACGCCTGGTAGGCGGGGCGCAGCAGGTCGACCACCGGTTGCCCCCGCAGGGTGACCGGCAGCGGATCGAGTTGGTCCAGCAGCGCGTCGGGTGGACCGTCCTGGGGCGTCGGCGGGACGGCCGGGGCCGGGTGCGGTGCGGTCCAGAACGAGTCGAGGACGTCGGCCAGCGGCGGCGCCTGGCGGTCCGCCCGCGTGCCGCCGGGTTCGGCGCGGTCACGCAGCGCGCGCAACCGGTCGAGCAGGTCGGTCCGGGTTCTGCCGCGCCAGGCGAAGATCTCGAACGGGTCCTCGTCGAACGACTCGGCGAGCAGGTAGCACGCCGCGGCCAGGTGTTTGCACGGGATCTCCCAGTCCGGGCACGTGCAGTCCATGGTCAGCTCGCGCATGCTGGTCGGGAACAGGGTGAGGCCGACCGCCGTGAACACCTCCTCGACGTCCTCGGGCATCTGGCCGGCCAGCAGTTTCGCCGCGTACAGCGCGCGTGCGGCCAGCGCCTGTTCGACCCGCCGCCAGTCGGCCTCGGGGAACGCCGACACCGCGATCCGCACCCGGTAGGGCGTCTCCCGGGAACCCTGCACCTGCCCGACGACCAGGCTGGTGGACAGCGACAGGCTCAGCACCTGGCCGGCGCGGGCGTAACGCTTGCCGCGCTGCAGCCGCCCGCCCATGCCGAACGACTCCAGCACCTCGATGAACCGGCGCGACCACCACGACCGCGCGATGTCGCCGCGCCTGCTCTTCGCCTGGAGGCCACCCTCGACCCGGCGCGGCGGGCCGAACTCCCGGAAGTCAGTCACCGACGGCGTCCGACGACAGGCTGACCAGTTCCCGCAGCTCGCTGGTGGACAGGTCGGTCAGCCAGCTGTCCCCGGTGCCGACGACCAGCTGTGCCAACGCCTTCTTGTCCTCGATCATCTGGTCGATCTTCTCCTCGACGGTGCCGATGCAGACGAACTTGCGCACCTGGACCTTGCGCCGCTGTCCGATCCGGAACGCCCGGTCCGTCGCCTGGTCCTCGACGGCGGGGTTCCACCAGCGGTCGACGTGCACGACGTGGTTGGCGGCCGTCAGGTTCAGCCCGGTGCCGCCCGCCTTGAGGGACAACAGGAACACCGACGGCCCGTCGGCGGACTGGAACCGCTCGACCATGGTGTCCCGCGCCTTCTTGCCGGTGCCGCCGTGCAGGAACAGCACCTCGGTGTCCAGCCGAGCGCTCAGGTACGGCACCAGCATCCCGGCGAACTCGGCGAACTGGCTGAAGCACAACACCTTGTCGCCGTCGGCGAGGGCCTCGTCGAGCAGTTCCTCCAGCCGTTCCAGCTTCCCCGAGCGTCCCGCGATCCGGGACCGGTCGCCGAGGAACTGGGCCGGGTGGTTGCACACCTGTTTGAGCTTGGACATGGTGGCCAGCACCAGCCCCTTGCGTTCGATGCCCTCGCTGTCGTCGATCCGGCCCAGCATGTCGTCGACGACGGCCTGGTACAGCGACGCCTGCTCGGCCGTGAGGTTGCACAGCGTCTTCATCTCGATCTTGTCCGGCAGGTCGTCGATGACCGTCGGGTCGGTCTTCAGCCTGCGCAGCACGAACGGCGCGGTGACCCGGCGCAGCCGGGCGGCTGCCTCCTCGTCGCCGTGCCGTTCCACCGGGACGGCGTACCGGGCGCGGAACGTGTGCACCGAGCCGAGCACTCCGGGGTTGGCGAAGTCCATGATCGACCACAGCTCGGCCAGCCGGTTCTCCACCGGCGTCCCGGTCAGGGCCACCCGGTGGCGGGCCGGCAGGCTCCGGACCGCCCTGGACTGCCGGGACGCGCTGTTCTTGATGTGCTGCGCCTCGTCGAGGACGACCCGGTCCCACGACACGGCGGCCAGGCCGGCCGTGTCCCTGGCGGCCAGCGCGAACGTGGTGATCACCAGGTCGTGCGCTGCCGCGACCCGCGCCAGCTCGTCACCGGCCAGCCGGTCGGGGCCGTGGTGGACGTGCACCGACAGGCCGGGCGCGAACGTCGCCGCTTCCCGCTGCCAGTTGCCCACCACGGACATCGGGCACACCAGCAGCGTCGGGTTCCGCTTGCCGGCCGCGCGGGCCAGCGTCTCCAACGCGAGGACCTGGACGGTCTTGCCGAGGCCCATGTCGTCGGCCAGGCACGCGCCCAGGCCCAACCGGTCCAGGAACGCCAGCCAGGCCAGTCCGCGACGCTGGTAGGGCCGCAGCGAGCCGCGGAAGCCGGCAGGCGGCTCGACCGGTTCGAGCTGCCGGTCGACCTGCCCGGACAGCAGGTCGCCCAGCCAGCCGTCGGCGGTCACATCCGTGACGGCCAGGGGCAGGTCGGTGTCCCCGGCCGGCGCGGTGGCCGTGGCCAGCACCTGCGCCGCCGGCATCCGACCGGCGCCCGCCGCGCGCAGGAAGGCGAGCCCGGCGGCGAGTCGCCGTTGGTCCAGGTGCACCCACTGGCCGCGCACCCGCACCAGCGGCACCTTGGCCGCGGCCAGTTCGCGCAGTTCCGTGTCGGTGAGCGACTGGTCACCCAGCGCCAGCTCCCACCGGTAGTCGACGAGCGCCTGCATCCCGAGTGCGCTCTCGGTGGCCACCACGCCGGCCGCCGGCACGCTGCTGGCGGTCAGCTTCAGGCCCAGCTCGCCGGGCCTGCGCCACCCCGCGGGCAGCAGGACGCCGAACCCGGCCTGGTCCAGCGCGCCGGCACGGTCCAGGAACCGGTAGGCGCCCTCGGCGTCCGTGGCCAGCTCCTCCGGGTGGGTGGCCTGCAGTGCGACGTCCAGGTCGGGCAGCACCCGGCTGGCCCGGCCCAGCCCGGCCAGCAGCTCCTCCTGCGGCCGCGCCACCCACCGGGTGAGCACGCCGTCGCGTTCCCGCCACACCTGGGCGGCCGGCACCAGCACGCTCGGCTCGTCGACGGCCTGCAACAGGAACTCCACCCGCCAGGCCGCTTCGTCGTCCGGCGTGTCCGGGGTGGCCTGGTCCGGGGAGCGCAGCCGGAAGCACGTGCGCACGGCGCTGTCCTGCGTGCCGCCCGCGCGCCACACGTCCAGCTGCTTGGCCAGCGCGCGGGCCCGGGCCGGGTCGGCGTCGAACACGGGTTCACCGGCCAGCCCGCGCAGCCACGCGTGGACGGTCGCGTCGGCGGCCGCCGCCCGGCCGCGGGTCAGGCGCACCGACCG
>DASZXM010000006.1:0-5100 GCA_035546415.1 Pseudonocardiaceae bacterium | reverse complement strand
CCGCCTGGTAGCTCTCCACCCGCACCCGGATCGCCGGCTGGATCCCGAACAGCACCAGTTGCCGGCTCATCGGCGCGGACGGCGGGTAGCCGAGGTTGGTGTGGAAGGGCGCCACCCAGCACATCCCGGCCAGCTGTTCCAGCGTCAGCGTGTCACCGACCGGGTTGTCGGCGTCCACAATGCACACCCAGCGGTCGGTGAACAGCTCGACGGACCGGACGCCGGGCAGCTCGAACCGGCTCACCGGCGGTGCGACCATGCCGTCGACGGTCTGGATCGTCTCGGCGATGTCGGCGGTGAACGCCTCCCGCACCAGCCGGATGTGCAGGTCGACGCCGGGTGCCTGCTCGGCGAGCACCCGGGACAGCCGGTTGCCCAGCACGGCGACGGTGTAGTCGGCCATGACGAGTGTGAACTCGCGACGCGACGTGCCCGGGTCGAAATGGTGCCCCACGGCGAACAACCGCTCGGCGGCCGCGCACACGGCCTCCACCTGGTCGGCCAACTGCATCGCCAGCGGCGACAGCACGTAACCGGACTTGGCCCGGACCAGCAGCTCGTCGTCGAAGTGCCGCCGCAACCGGGCCAACGCCGCACTGGCCGCCGGTTGCGACACGCCGACCCGGGCCGCAGCCCGCGTGACGTTCCGCTCCCGGATCAGCTCGCGCAGTACGACCAGCAGGTTCAGGTCCAGGCTGGCCAGGTGCGCCGACGGATGCCGTGCCACGGACGGACTATAACCGTTGCTCTCCGCTCATTGTCCACATGGGACGCGTCGTTCAGCGCCTGCGGAGCTTGAGCCGCCAGGGCAGCACCAACGCCTCCAGCTGAATGCGCAGGCTGATCTTGCTGGTGCCGGTGTAGCGCTCCTCGAAGTGGATCGGCACCTCGACGATCTTGGTGTCCAGCTGCTTGCAGCGGTAGTTCATCTCGATCTGGAAGCTGAAACCGTCGCTGATGATGTGGTCCAGGTCGATCGCTTCCAGCACGTCGCGCCGCCACAGCTTGAAGCCGCCCGTGGTGTCGCGGATCTTCAGGCCCATGATCAGGTTCACGTAGGCGCTGCCGCCACGGCTGAGCAGCCTGCGGTGCAGACCCCACTGACGCGACAGCGACCCGCCGATCACGTAGCGGCTGCCGATCACCAGGCCGGCGTCGGTGGCCAGTGCGGTGCCCAGCAGTTCCGGGATGGCCTCGGGCTGGTGGCTCAGGTCGGCGTCCATCTGCACGACGTATTCGGCGCCCTCGGCCATCGCGGCCCGCATACCGGCGATGTGGGCCCGGCCGATGCCGGCCTTGGCCTCGCGGTGCACCACGGTCATCCGGCCGTCGCGCTCGGCCTTCGCGGCCGCGGCCAGTTCGTCGGCGATCCGGCCGGTGCCGTCGGGCGAGTTGTCGTCGACGACCACCAGGCGCAGGTTGGGCAGCGGCAGCCCGAGGATGCGCTCGGCGATCACCGGCAGGTTCGTGGCCTCGTTGTACGTGGGCACGACGACCGCGATGCGCGTCTCCGACCAGGGTCTGGGCAGTTCCTTGGCCACCGCCGGCAGTTCGACCAGTTCGTCGTCGCGACTCTGCGGGGTGGACATGGCCGTCTCCTCATCGTGCCTGGTCGTCGAGCTGCCACCGCGATACAGGGCAACACACTCAAGGTAGCAGAATCCAACCGTGCGTGATCATGCGGTCGGATCAACCGTCCACAGTGGTCACTGACCGCCGGTCGGGTAGCTTGCTGGCATGCCCGAGAGCACTGACCAGCGGACGGCCGGTTATCGCAGGTCCGCGGGCTCACCGCGGGGCCAGGCCCGGCGCCGCGAGCTGTTGGAGCGGGTCACCGAGGACCTCGCGGCCAACGGTCTGGTGGACTTCTCGCTGCGCAGGGCCGCGCGGGCCGCGGGCACGACGCACAAGGTGCTGCTGTATCACTTCGCCGGCGCCGACGACCTGCTCACCCAGGCGGTCCTGCGGCTGCGGGCGCGACGCATCGAGGACGCGCTGGCGGCCGTGGCCGGGCAGGCGGGCGGGTCGCTCGCCGACCGGGTGCGCGCGGTGTGGCCGGTGCTGGTCGGTGAGGCGTCCTGGGTGCTGGACCAGGCGATCGGCCTGGCCATGTACGACCACGACCGGTACGGCGACCTGGGCCGGGAGGCGTCCGAGCAGTACCTGCCGTCGCTGCTGTCACTGTGCCCGCGGCACTGGGCGGAGCAGCGCAAACGCGAGGTCGCCGAGCTGATCCTGGCCGTGCTGCGCGGCTTCCTGGTGGATCGGCGGACCAGAGACGACACCGCCGACGTCCCGGCCGGCTTCGCCGCGCTGGCACGTGCGCTGGACCGCGAGGAGGCCGCGGACCGCTAGACAGATTTGCGAACCGCATGGTTCACTTCTGGGTAGCCGAGCCGAGGGGGACGCCATGCCGCAGGTCGCACTGTCCGCCGGAACCGTCGACTACACCGACAGCGGCGGCGACGGCCCGGTCGTCGTGCTGCTGCACGGCCTGCTGATGGACGCGTCGCTGTGGGACGCGGCAATCGAACGGCTGCGCACGGACCATCGCTGTGTCGCGCCGACGCTGCCGATGGGTGCGCACACCACGGCCGTGCACCCCGACGCGGACCTGTCCCTGACCGGACTGGCCGCCCTGGTCGGCGAATTCCTGGAGCGACTGGACCTCCGCGACGTCACGCTCGTGGGCAACGACACGGGCGGCGCGCTCGTGCAGCTCGTCGCGAACGCCGACCGGGTGGGCCGGATCGTGCTCGCGTCGTGCGACGCGTTCGACAACTTCCCACCCGGCCTGACCGGCCGGACGCTGCTGCTCACCGGCACGCTGCCGCCGGGCCTGTTCGGCGTGTTCATGCAGCAGATGCGGTTGCGGTTCGTCCGGCGGCTGCCGATCGCGTTCGGGTGGCTGACCAAGCGTGGCGACGCGGCCACGACACGCTGGCTGCGTCCATTGCTGCGGCAGCGGGAGATCCGCCGCGACACCGTCCGCATGCTGCGCGCGCTGGCCCGCGACACGAACGTCCTGGTGGCAGGGGCCGAGCGGCTACGCGGCTTCGACCGCCCCGCACTGGTGGTCTGGGCCGACGAGGACCGCGTGATGCCACCCGAACACGGCAGGCGGCTCGCCGACCTGCTCGGCGCGCGCCTGGTGACGGTGCCGGACAGCTACACGCTCATCGCGCTCGACCAGCCCGACGTCCTCGCCGGGTCGATCCGGCAGTTCGCGCACGTCGCCTGACCAGGCCTAACCCGTCCTGGTCGGCTCCCGCTGGCGCTCCTTCCGGCGTTTGCGCAGCCGGGAGACCACGAAGTAGGCGACGGCCACGACGACCAGCCCGATGACGATGGTGGTGACCAGCCCGGCATACCGGTCCACGAGGTACCACTTCCGGCCGAGCAGGTACCCGCACAGCACGAACACCACGTTCCACACGACGCTGCCCAACGTGGTGAGCAGCAGGAACAGCGGGTACGACATGCGTTCGACGCCGGCCGGGACGGAGATGAGGCTGCGGAACAGCGGGATCATCCGGCCGAAGAACACGGCCTTGGCGCCGTGCCGCCGGAACCACGCCTCGCTGCGGTCCACCTCGTCGACCCGGATCAGCGGGATCTTCGCCAACAGTGCCCTGGCGCGTTCCCGGCCGAGCCAGACGCCGAGGTAGTACATGATCGTCGACCCGACCATCGAGCCGAGCGTGGTCCACAGGATCGCGCCGACCAGCGTCATGTGACCGTGGCTGGCGGACACGCCGGCCAGCGACAGGATCACTTCGCTGGGCAGGAACGGGAACACGCTGTCCAGCCCGTTGGCCACGGCGGCCCCCGCACCCCCGAACACCCGGCTCAGCCCGTCCATCAGCTGGACGGCGAGGTCGGTCAGGCCGCCGGTCGAGTGGTGCGCGGCCGCCGACAGGATCACCTGCATCCATCCCCCCTCGCGACCAACCTATCGCCGCGGGCCGGCTCGACCACCGCGCCGCGACCAGACTTCATCCGGGGGCAACCCGTGGTTCAACCCCGCTGCTGCCGGGCTCCCGCGAACGCGTACGCGAGGACGCCAGCCGACCCGAGCACGGCGGCGGTGACGCCGGCGAGCATGTCCGGCTGCTGGGCGGGCCACGTCAGCACCCGCAGCAGCGGCGGATCGGCGGCCGGGACGAACGCGGCGACCACGGCCCACGCGACCGGGAGACACCAGGCGAGCTGTCGACCGAGCACCGTCGCGCCGAACGCCGTCAGGCCGGCGAAACCGGCCGCGTCGCGCAGGACGACGATGACCGGCGCGATGCCGGTGCCGGTGACGACGGCCGCGACGACAGCGGTGACGAGGCAGACGTGCGCACACCGACGCGGCGGCCAGCGCACGGCGGCGGTGCGGTCGAGCGCGATGTCGGCCCCGCCGAGACCGGTGCCGAACACGGCCACGCCGACGCCAAGCGCGAGCACGAAGCCGACACGGTCGACGAACCGGAGGGCGAGGGCCACGGCGACGGCCAGGCCGAGGGCGGCGGGCAACTGCCGGGACCGCACGTAGAGGCCCAGCCACCTCACGACGCGCCGCCGGTGAGGATCGACAGCAGGTTGCCGTGGCAGGTGCGGGCCGCGGTGCGCAGTGCGGCGATTCGGGCCACCTGCCCGGCCGGCGGCAGGCTGCGCAACGCGTTCCACAGTGCCCGCCGTGCGGATCGCTCCGCGGTGGTCAGTTGTGGGCCGGGTGCGTCGACACTGCCGTACAGCCAGTCGGCGGCGACGGCCCGGGCCCGGTAGTCGTCGTAGCCGTGGCACGGGCGGGTGCCGGCGCCGGCCAGGATGCGCACGACGAGTTCGTCCGCGGTGCCCGACCACGTGCCGCCCGGTCGCAGGTTGGCGCTGTCGAACCACACCGTGTCGGCAGGTTGGCTGCCCCGGACGTCGTCGGTGACCTCGTGCACCGACGTCGGCGGGTCGGGCAGTTTCGCCAGCAGCGCTAGGGCGGTGCGGGCCGGGCCGACGAAGCTGGGCAGCAGCCGCTCGTGGGCCTTCGTGACACAGACGTCGTGGCTGCACACCTCGGCGAGCGCCGCGGGATCCCGCACGTACGTGGCCGTGTCGACC
>DASZXM010000005.1:0-2967 GCA_035546415.1 Pseudonocardiaceae bacterium | reverse complement strand
TCACCTCGGTGCCGGGGACGTCGTTCGACAGCGCGGCCGGGATGGGCCCGGCCAACTCGCCCGCGGAGAACGAGATGATCGCCGAACTCGTGGCACCCACCGTGGCCGCGACACCGGCGGCGTTCCCGAAGTGGAACAGTCTGCTGCTCGGCCCCGCGCTGCGCGGCACGGAGGTGACGGTGGGGTGACACAGCCGATCCGCCGCAAGAGCCTCGCCGGGCCACTGGTCAAGAGCGCCGTGTTCGTCGTGGTCACGGCCCTGGCCACCGCTCTGCTCGCGCTGACCATCAGCAACGGCAGCGTCAGCGCCGGCACGCGGTACCAGGCGGTGTTCACCGACGCGACGGCGGTGCAGGCGGGCGACGACATCCGGATGGCCGGGGTCCGCATCGGCCAGGTCGACTCCGTCACCGTGACCGACCGCAGGCAGGCGACCGTGACGTTCACCGTGCAGCCCGGTGACCCGCTCACCCGGACGGTGACCGCCGCGATCCGGTACGAGAACCTGATCGGGCAGCGGTACATCGCCCTGGACCAGGGCACCGGGTCTCTCGCGGACCCGCTGCCGGCCGGCGCCACCATCGACGTGCACCACACGCAGCCCGCGCTCGACCTGACCGCGCTGTTCAACGGGTTCCAGCCGCTGTTCCAGGCGTTGAGCCCGCAGCAGGTCAACCAGCTCGCCGGCGAGATCATCCAGGTGTTCCAGGGTGAAGGGCCGACGGTGGACGACCTGCTCGGCCAGACCGCGTCGCTGACCAGCACCCTGGCCGACAAGACACGGGTGATCGACCAGGTCATCGACAACCTCAACGCCGTGCTGGGCACCGTGCAGAGCACCGGGAACGGCCTGCGGACGCTGGTCGACACGCTGACGTCGTTCGTCCAGGGTCTCGCGGCCGACCGGGCGTCGCTGGGCAGGGCGATCAGCGGGATCGGTGAGTTGACCACCGACGTCGGCTCGTTGGTCGGGCAGGCACGCGACCCGCTGCACTCGTCGCTGCAGTCCCTCCAGGCCCTGTCGGCGAACCTGGGCACGGGCGGCGCGAACGGCCCGTTGAACTCGTTCCTACAGACACTGCCCACCAAGCTGACCACCATCGGCAGGCTGGCGTCGTACGGCTCGTGGCTGAACTTCTACCTGTGCTCCATCAACGGCCGCATCCCGTTGCCCGGTGAGGACTTCGGTGAGTCGGACGAGAAGTACACCGGCGGTGTCGGGGCGCAGCCGGTGGAGGCGAGGTGCCAGTCATGAAGGCGTTCAGCGAGCGGAACCCGATCGTGCTCGCGGTGGTCGGCACGGTCGTGCTGGCCCTTGTCGCGTTCGGCGTGTTCTACTCCGACGACCTGCCGGTGATCGGCGGCGGCGCCGACTACGCGGCCGACTTCACCGACGCGGCGGGCCTGCACACGGGCGACGACGTGGCGGTGGCGGGCGTGAAGGTCGGCACGATCCGGTCGATCACACTCGCCGGGAACCGGGTGCGGATCGGGTTCCGGGTGAAGAACACCTGGATCGGCAACGCCAGCACGGCGGCGGTCAAGATCAAGACGCTGCTCGGGCAGGAGTACATCGCGATCGACCCGGAAGGTGACGGTCCGCTCGCCCCGGACGGCGTGATCCCGAGCAGCCGCACCACCACGCCGCTGGACGTGACCAGTGCGCTGAGCAGGCTGTCCACCACGGTCGGCGCGATCGACACGCAACAGCTCGCGCAGAGCTTCCGGACCCTCTCGGCGGCCTTCGCCGACACGCCGCCCACCGTCCGGTCCGCGCTGAACGGCCTGACCGCCCTGTCGAAGACCATCTCCGACAAGGACGCCGACCTGCAGACGCTGGCACGCCGCGCGAACGACGTCACCGGCGTGGTGAGCGACAGCGACCAGCAGTTCACCGCGTTGATCAACGCAGGCGGCGCGCTGCTCACCGAACTGGAACAGCGCAGCGCGGCCATCACGCGACTGCTGAACGGCACCAGCCGCCTGGCCGCCCAGCTCACCGGACTCGTGCACGACGACGACGCGATCCTCGGACCGGCGCTGCACCAGCTCTCCCAGGTCACCTCGATCCTCACCAGCAACAACGCCAACCTCGACCAGGCGTTGCGACTGATCGGGCCGTACTACTCGATGCTCAACGACTCCATGGGATCGGGGCCCTGGATCGACATCTACGTCTGCGGGCTGTTCGACAGCACCGGCACGCCGGTGCTGGACTCGACCGCCCAGCGCGACTGCAACCCACCCACGGGAGGCGGCCGATGATCCGGACCCTGGGCCGCAGCCGAGGGCTGCGGATCGGCCTGAGCCTGGCGGTGGTCGTGCTGATCACGGCCAGCACCGCACTCGCGTGGTGGTGGTCCACCCGGCCCGACGTGCGGTTCACCGCGCGGTTCACCTCGGCGCAGGGCATCTACCCGGGCTCGCAGGTGCGCATCCTCGGCGTGCCGGTCGGTGCGGTCGACGCGGTCACGCCGGACGGCGCGACGGTGACCGTGGCCATGCACCTCGACCCGGGGTTCGCGGCCGCGGCGTCCACCGGCGCGGTGATCGTCAACCCGAACCTGGTCAGCGACCGGTACGTGCAGCTCACCGGCGCCTACACCGGCGGCCCGAAACTGGCCGACGGCGCGGCCATTCCGGCCAGCCGCACCGCGACCCCGGTCGAGTTGGACCAGCTGTACACCAGCCTGATCCAGCTCACCGACGCGCTCGGCCCGCAGGGTGCGAACGCGCACGGCGCGCTGTCCCAACTGCTCGACGTGGGCGCCGCCAACCTCGCCGGCAACGGCCAGGACATCAACGACACGATCAACCAGGTGTCCCGGGCGACGACCACGCTCGCCGGGTCGGCGAACGACATCTTCGGCACGCTCGACCACCTCAACAGCTTCACCGGGATGCTGCGGCAGAACAACGACGCGCTGACCACGCTGAACGACAAACTCGCGTCGGTCAGCCAGGTGC
>DASZXM010000004.1:0-3780 GCA_035546415.1 Pseudonocardiaceae bacterium | reverse complement strand
GCAATCCCGGCGTCCCGGTAGTTCCCGCGCCACGCCGACGTGGCAGCAGCCGACGGAGGCACGCTCTGCGACGTCGGCGCACGTGCCGACGCTGCCGGCCGCGGTGCGGCGTCGCCGGCAGCGGCCGCGGTTCAGGTCAGCGCGGCACGCCGACCTTGGCCATGTCTTCGGTGATCCACTGGGCGACCCCGCGGCCCGTGTTGGCCAGGGACGCGTTGTCCCGCACCCAGGACACCAGGTGTTCACGGTCCACCGGAGGCCCGTCCAGCAGAGCGATCATCTGCGTCGCGACGGATTCCGGCGTGTAGGCGGCCACCACGCCCAGTTCGTTGTCCTGGACCAGTTCGGTGCTCGCACCGACCCCGGCGAACAGCACCGGCGTGCCGCACGCCGCCGCGGCGTAGATCTTCGTCGCCTTGGCGAAGTCGTAGCCACGGCCGGGGACGATGCTGGCCAGCGCGCCGACGGCCCCACTGATCCACCTGGCCGCGTCTCCGGCCGGCACGACGCCGCCGAACTCCACGTTGTCCGGCGCCAAGCGCGCGGCCAACTCGCGCAGGCTCGGCACCGCGGTGCCCTGGCCGAAGAACCGCAGCCGCACGTCCGGGTACTTCTCCAACACCTCGGGCAGAGCACGGATGAACACGTCGGCACCGTGCAGTTCGGACATCGTGCCCGTGTACACGAAGTATGGGGCTTTCTCGGCCGGCCCCGGCACCGGGTGGAACAGGCTGGTGTCCACCCCGTTGGGCGCGACCCGAACCCGGTCGGCCGGCACGCCGAACGAGCGCACGCGTTCGGCCACCTCGTCGGACACGGCGATGACCCCTCGGGCTCGCCGCAGGGCGAACCGCTCCAACCCACGCATGAGTCCGATGACGGGCTTCGGCGCGCCGATCGCGACCAGCGCGTCGGACAGGATGTCGCCGGCGTAGTAGTAGTAGCGGCTGCGCCGGACCAGGCAGGCCAGCGCCGTCATCACACCTGTGGTGGGTGGCGGCTCACAGACGACGACGTCGGCCGAGTGCGCCAGCAGGCGGCCCAGCAGCGGGAAGTCGAAGCTGGCGTACTGCACGTAACCGCGCACGTTCCCGCCCGCGTCGCGCAACACCGGCCAGCGGCTCACCTCATAGTCGCCGAACGCCTGCTCGCCGACCGCCTTGGGCGGCTTCGTCGTGAGGACCGTGACCTGGTGTCCGGCCGCGGCCAGGCCGTCGGCGAGTGCCTTGAGCCGGAACGCCGCCGCGGCTGCCTCCGGAGCGAACAACCGGGTCGCTATGGCTACCTTCACCGTTCCCCCATCGCCGACGAGTCCAGCATCAACTCCGCGGTCCGCAGCGTGTTCAGGCCCTCGGTCATCGTCACCACGTCCGAACCGACGCCCAGCACCGCGTCCCGGAACCGCTCGTGTTCGGTGCGCAGCGGCTCCCGCTTCTGGATCGCGTACCGCGTCACGTCACCCTCGGCGACACCGCGGAAGTTGGCCACCGAGTCCCACTCGGTCGTCACCACGCTGTTGGCGTAGAACGTGAGGTCGGCGGTCAGCGTGTCGGCGATGAACGCGCCCCGCTCGCCGGTCACCATGGTGACCCGCTCCTTCATCGGGGACAGCCAGTTCACCAGGTGGTTGGTGATGGTGCCGTTGGCCAGCCTGCCGGTCGCGGCCACCATGTCCTCGTGCGGGCGGCCGGAGCGCATCGTGACCTGGGCCGTGATGCTGGTGTAGTCGGACCTGGCCAGCCAGGCCGTCAGGTCGATGTCGTGCGTCGCAAGGTCCTTGACCACGCCGACGTCGGAGATCCGCGCCGGGAACGGGCCCTGCCGGCGGGTGGCGATCTGGTACACCTCGCCGAGGTGCCCGGCCGCCATCCGCTCGCGCAGCGACTGCAACGCCGGGTTGTACCGCTCGATGTGCCCGACGGCGCCGACCACGCCACGCTCGGCGAACACCTTCACCAGCCGCTCGCCGGCCTCGATGCTGTGCGCGATCGGCTTCTCGATCAGCGTGGCCACACCGGCCTCGGCCAGGGCGGTGGCCACCTCCTCGTGCATCGCCGTCGGCACCGCGCACACGGCGGCGTCCAGGCCGGCCTCGATGAGCTGGTGCACGTTCGACAGGACGGGCAGCCCGCCCGCGACGCCGTGCGGGTCACCGTTGGCGTCGGCCACCGCGACCAGCGACAGGCCGTCCACCTCGCGGATCACCCTCGCGTGGTGCCGGCCCATCATGCCCAGCCCGATCAGTCCCACTCGCAGGTCGGCCATGTCATGCCCCTGCCTTGGCCAGTGTGTTGACGGCGGTCACGATGCGCTCCCTGTCCGATTCGGAAAGCGATGGGTGCACCGGCAGCGACAGCACCGCCTGGCACGCCCGATCCGTGTTGGGCAGTTCGTCGGTCCGGCCGAACGACGCCAGCCGGTGGGTCGGGATCGGGTAGTACACGCCGCACCCGACGCCGTGCTCGTCACGCAGCGCGGCGGCGAAGCCGTCCCTGTCGTCCGGCACGGTGATCGTGTACTGGTGGTAGACGTGCACCGCGTCCGGCGCCACGGCGGGCACCCCGACCCCTTCCAGGTGCTCGTCGAAGAACCGGGCGTTGGCCTGCCGGTCCTTGGTCCAACCGTCCACCTTGGTCAGCTGTACGCGGCCGATGGCGGCGTTGAGGTTGGTCATCCGGGCGTTGAAGCCGACGATCTCGTTCTCGTACTGCTTGAGCATGCCCTGGTTGCGCAGCAGGCGGAGGGTGTGCGCGACGCTCTCGTCCGGTGTGGACACCATGCCACCCTCACCGGACGTCATGTTCTTCGTCGGGTAGAGGCTGAACATCGCGAACGTGCCGAACGTGCCGACCGGCTTGCCGCCCAGCGTCGCGCCGTGTGCCTGGGCGGCGTCCTCGTAGAGCGCCAGCCCGTGCTGCTCGGCCAGCGCGCCCAGCGCCGTCATGTCCGCCGGGTGGCCGTATAGGTGGACCGGCATGATCCCCTTGGTGCGCTCGGTGATCAGCGTGGCCACGTGCGCGAGGTCGATACAGTAGTGGTCGAGTTCGATGTCGGCGAACACGGGCGTGGCCCCGGCCAGCACCACGGCGTTGGCGGTCGCGGCGAACGTGAACGACGGGACGATCACCTCGTCGCCGGGGCCGACGCCGGCGGCCAGCAGCCCCAGGTGCAGCCCCGTGGTGCCGGCGTTGACCGCCACGGTCGGCCTGCCGTCCAGCAACCGCCGGCTGAACTCCTCCTCGAACGCGGCGACCTCGGCACCCTGGACCAGCATGCCGGAGCGGAGCACCGCGTCCACCGCCGCCCGCTCCTCGTCACCGATGATCGGCTTCGCAGCCGGTATGAAGTCGTTGCTCACGGTTCTCCCAGGGATCACGGGGTGGTGAGGTCCGCACCACTCTAATTGGCGACGTTCCCGCCCCCTCAGCACGGTCACCGATGGAAATTTCGGCCGGGGAAGAGGCTCTCGGACGAGGCACTACACTCCCCGGCCATGTCGAGTGGACAGTGCGGTCGCATGTTGTGTATCTCGTTTTCGGACATCAACCGCGACTCCCGCGTGCTCCGGCAACTGGAGGTGCTCGCCGAACTGGGCGACGTCACCACGGTGGCCTACGGTGAGCGACCGGCGGCCGCCGCGGAACACCTGCGCCTGGACGAGGGCCTGTCGTCACTGCCCCAGACGCCGCTCGGCGTCGCCCTGCTGGCGTTGCGCCGTTACGATAGCGTCGAGTTGAGCGCACCCGCGGTCCGCGAGGTCCTGAACGTGGTGGGCGATCG
>DASZXM010000003.1:0-16593 GCA_035546415.1 Pseudonocardiaceae bacterium | reverse complement strand
CAAGACGTGCAGGCGGTTGATGACCATCGGTGCCGCCGGCAGGGTCAGCGGCTCGGCGTCGTACCCGCACAGCACGAGCGTGCCGTCCGGGGTCAGACCGGTGAGCGTCGCAGCGGCGGCCGAAGTGGACGGTGAGGCATTGATGATCACGTCCGCGCCGCCGTGCCAGGCGCGCAGCGCTTCGGCCGGGTCGGTGTCCCGGGTGGCGATGAACAGCTCCGCGCCCATCTCCCCGGCCGCTGCCCGGCCCCGGTCCGACCGGCCGATGACGGCCACCCGCGCGCCCATCGCCACCGCGTAGCGGACCGCCAGCGCGCCCACACCACCGGTGCCGATGACCGCGACCCGCGAGCCGGCCGTCGTCCCCGCCCGGCGCAGACTGTTGAACGCCGTCAGCCCGGCGCACATCAGCGGGGCCGTGGCGACCGGGTCGAGGCCGTCCGGCAGCGGGGTCACGAAGTCCGCCTTGAGCAGGGCGTACTCGGCATAGCCGCCGTCGAACACGATGCCGGTGATGCGCTTGTCCGGGCACAGGATCTGCTCACCGCGCACGCAGTAGTCGCAGTGGCGGCACGAGTCGCCCAGGAACTGGGCGCCCACGGCCGTGCCGACCGCCGGGAACGACACTCCCGGACCGGCGGCGGCCACCACGCCGGTGATCTCGTGGCCCGGCACGACCGGGAAGCGGGCGATGGGCCAGTGACCCTGGAGCAGGTCCAGGTCGGTGTAGCAGACACCGCACGCGGTGACCTTGACCAGAACCTCGCCCGGACCGGGTTCGGGCACGTCCCGTTCGGTCAGCGCGAGCGGCCGACCGGCCGCGGTGGCAACGGCAGCAAGCATGGACGGACCTCACTTCGGTCGGCTGTCGGGCCGATCGTAGGTCAGCCCGACAGCAGTCCGCAGACCGTGGACGGTCGTCAGTCCCGCAACTCCGGGATCACCCTCTCGACGAACAGGTCGATGCCGGACCGGTCGTAGGCGGCCTCCGGGAAGTACGTGATCGCGTATCCCATGCCCAGGTCGCGCATGCCGCGCAGCCGCTCGACCAACTGCTCCGGCGTGCCGACCAGGCCACCCTGGATGACGTTCAGATTGCGGTCCACCAGGTCTGTCGGCAGGTGCGGCGCGTAGTGCGCGCGCAGCCAGTCCAACCGGTCCCGCACGTCCTGCTCGGTCTCGCCGATCACCGTGTTGAAGTTCGACGACCGGGTGATCGCGTCGAAGTCGGTGCCGACGTCCGCGCAGTGCGCCGCCAGGATCTCCGACTTGCGGCGGAACTGCTCCGGGTCGCTGACGAAGTTCGTGTAGTTGGCGTACTTGGCCGCCGTGCGCAGCGTCTTCTGCTCGCCGCCGCCGGCGATCCACAGCGGCACGCCGCCTTCCTGCAACGGCAGCGGGCGGGCGATCGCACCGTCCACCTGGTAGTGATCGCCCTTCAGGGTGGCCGTGCCCGTGGTCCACAGCTGGCGCATGATCTGGACACCCTCGTCCAGTTGGCCCAGCCGCTCACCGGCACGCGGGAAGCCGTAGCCGTAGGCGCGCCACTCGTGTTCGTACCAGCCGGCTCCGATGCCCATCTCCACCCGGCCGCCGGAGACCATGTCGACGGTCGCGGCCACCTTCGCCAGGTAGGCCGGGTTCCGGTAGCCCATGCACGTACACATCTGGCCCAGGCGGACCCTGCTGGTGGCGGCGCCGAACGCGGCCATCAGGGACCACGCCTCGTGTGTCGCCTCCTCGGTCGGCAGCGGCGTGGTGTGGAAGTGGTCGTAGACCCAGATCGACTCGAACGGGCCCTCGTCGGCGATCCTGGCCACGTCGAGCATCGTGGTCCAGTGGTCGGCGACGTCGATGCCGACCAGGTCCAGCCGCCAACCCTGCGGTACGAACAGTCCGAAGCGCATGCGACGACCCTAATCGATCGCCGTCGGTCGACACGACGTTCGCCCGGCCACAGTCGGCCCGCCGGTTCCGCACCACCGACCGATGGGAGCCGCTCAGGTTGCGTCCGTTTCCATTTTTTCCGACGCAACCTGTTATTTGTTCGGGCGTCTTCCTGATTGCAAGCAGGTTTTCGACCAGCCAATCCTGATTCCCATGGAGTTTTCCCATGCGTATGCGCACGATCGTCACCGCTGTTTCCGCGCTCGGCCTGCTGACCGCTCTGACGGCGTGCTCCGGTGGCACGCTGGACGCCCAGGTCAAGGTGAACCCGAACGCCACCAACGCCAACCACCAGCCCGCGGGCGGCTCGACCGGCGCCGCGACCGGCGCGATCGGTGCCACCGGCGCACCCAGCACCCCGGCGGCGCCGCCCACCACGAAGGTCGCGACGACATCGTCCGAACCGGTGTCGTTCACGGCCGAAGTGGACATCCAGCGGCAGGACGTCGCCATGATCATGCTCACCAACACCAGCAAGCACACCGTGACCGTGCAGGGCTGGTCCAACCTCGTGTTCCGCAACGCGGCCGACGAGAAGCTGTCGGTGCCGGCCCAGAAGGTCGAGGTGCCCGGCCCCGGTCCGGCGATCCGTGTCGTGCCCGGTGGGTCGGTGTTCGCGCCGATCGAGTGGACCGACGGTGACAAGGGTGACGCGTCGACCTACGTCGCCGACGACATCGAGGTCGTCCCGCCGGGCTTGCGTACACCGGTGCGGACGAAGTTCGTCGGCCTCGACGGCACCGACCCCGGCTACTATGAGTTCGACCTGAAGTCGGTGAAGATCGGCACGTTCCAGGCGTCGACGCACAACCTCCTGTCGTTCTGACCCGGCCACCCACCACCGGTGCAACGGTCCGGGCGGGTCGTTACGTCCTCCGGTCAGTGGACTTCGACCGACAGAGGGGAGTGCCATGAACGGGCAGCGGATCGCCGGTGGTCTGGTCACGCTCACCGCGCTCGGTGTCCTCGCCGCATGCGGAGGGCCCTCGCTCTACACGGCCCAACCGCAGATCAACGTGGTCACCTCGCCGCCCCGCATCGTGTCGGTGGGGACGTGCCCGAAGACGGTCACCGCCGGTCAGTTCACGTTCCCGGCGGCCCCGGCGACCGAACTGGTGCCCTCGGGCGCCGACAACGCCATGGCCTGCCGGTACGAAGGACTCAACGACCCGCATCCGCACCGCCTGGCCACGTCGGTGCGGTTGACCCCGGCCCAGATCCGGCGGCTGACCGCGTCGCTCAACACCGCACAGGTGGCGCCGAAGGGCAGGGCCATCTCGTGTCCGGCCGACTTCGGCACGTACGACGTCGTCGCGTTCGGCTACGTCAACCGCGGTCCCGTCGACGTGCTCGTGTCGACCAGCGGCTGCCGGGGCGCCCGCAACGGCACCCGGACCACGACCTTCGCCCAGACAGCCGTCGACCAGCTCGGCACGGTCGTCGGCACGCCCGCCCCGCCGACCTCGCATTGAACCAATTCGCGTCGTCCGCCGGGCAAAGCGCCCACGCGAACTATCCTGGCCAACACGCGCGATGGGGCGTCGAGTGCGTTCAACCGGATGCGCTGCGGGAAGCGCATACGATCGGTCGACCGGTAAGAATATGCGGGTGCGAGATCCCGATGAAGTGGACTGGCTCGCCGTGCCCGGTCCATCTGGCTGGTACAAGCCGGGAGTCGTCGCGGACAGTCTGCGTGCACTGGCCGCGGCCACCGGAACCGTGGGGCGGTTGTGGTGGTGGGCTCGGGAAACGCACCTCGCTCGCCCTGGGGGCACTGCCCTTGGCCAGCCTGTTGGCCCCGGTCAGTGCCCCAAAAAGCGCTATTGGTTGACCTGTGGATGGCCGCGACCTCAGTGGACGGCGTCAGTCCTTCGGGAAGTCGGCTGAGCGGCTGACTTCCGCCCACTTTTCCGCCTCGGCCGCCCGTGCCTGGGATGATTTCGCCGCCGATTCGACCGCTCCTGCGCCCAGCAGTAGGCGCAGCGGCGGGTCGTCCGAGTCGACCACGTCGACGATGATCTTCGCCGCGCGTACCGGATCGCCTGGCCAGGTGTCCACTGTGGCCTCGCGGAAGCGGTTCATCTCACCCACCGTCTGGTCGTAGTCGCGGGTGGTCTGGGCTCGTTCCATCGACGAGCCGCCCCAGTCCGTGCGGAAGGCTCCTGGTTCGATGATCGTCACCTTCACACCGAACGGTTTGACCTCCGCGTTCAGGACCTCCGAGAAGCCCTCCACCGCGAACTTCGCTGTTTGGTAGGCGCCCATGCCCGGGGTGCCTCCCACTCGGCCGCCGATCGAGGAGAACTGGACGAAGTGTCCGGAGCGTTGGCGGCGCAGTACGGGCAGTGCTGCCTTCGTGACGTTGACCACCCCGAACAGGTTCGTTTCGATCTGGGCGCGGAATTCCGCGTCCGTCATGTCCTCGATGGGTTTGCTGATCGCGTAGCCCGCGTTGTTCACCACCACGTCCAGGCGGCCGAACGTGTCCACCGCCGTCCGTACCGCGTCGCGGGCGGCGTTCGGGTCGTCCACGTCCAGTGCGAACGCCACGACCTGGTTGCCGTACTTGGCCGTCAAGTCGTCCAGTTGTTCCGGCTTGCGGGCCGTGGCCAGCAGGTTGTCACCGTTCGCCAGGACCGCTTCCGCCAGTGCGCGGCCGAAGCCGCGGGAGCTGCCGGTGATGAGCCATGTCTTGGTCATGTATCTCGCCTCGCTATGTCTACGGCTGTAGTCTACAGTCGTAGACATGAACGACGAGTCCGCGGCGGCTATTCCCCGGCGGCGGGACGCCGTCGCGACGAGGGCGGCCATCTTGCGGTCGGCCGTCGTCGCGTTCACTCGGTCGGGTTACGACGGGGCCGGGGTGCGGGAGATCGCCGAGGCAGCTGGCGTCACCGCGATGTTGGTCAATCGGTACTTCGGGTCCAAGGAGGGACTCTTCACCGAGGCCGTCGAGGTCGCGTTCGCCCGGCCCACGTTGCTCACCGACGATCCCGCCTCGCTCAGTCATGACGTCGCGACCGCCTTGCTGCGCACCGACACGCCCGACGTCGACCCGGCGAACGGCTTCTTGTTGATGTTGCGGTCGCTGTCCAACCCCCGGGCCACCGAGATCCTCCGGGACAGCATCAACCGGCACTTCGAACAGCGGCTGGCCGCACTGTTGCCGGGAGCGCGGGCCACCGAGCGGGCCGCGTTGTTCCTCAGTGTCATCGCCGGTGTGCAGTTGATGCGCAACGCGGTGGGCAGCACCTTCCTGGTCACCGGTGATCCGGCCGCCCTCGCCCGGTTGCTGGAGTCGGTGTTGCAACAACTCGTGGACCGGTGAGCGCGCCGGCCATGACGGCCTACGGGCAGCCCGAACTGTTCGGCGCGTTCGGGCTGCCCGACGTGCTGGACTAGAGACCGGCCACCCAGTCCTCGACGACCTGGAAGTACGTCGGGGCGTTCGGTGCGTAGTTGATCGCGTGGCCGTAGCCGTGCAGCACGAACGCCCGCAGGCTGGGCGTCTTCGGGAAGTACGGTGCCTCCGACGCGCGCAGCGTGTCGCCCGACGTGCAGTCGCTGCCCAGCGGCGGGCCGCAGAAGTTCGGGTCGTCACCGGTGACGATCAGCACCGGCGCCGTGATCCGCTGCGAGACCGGGGTCACCTCCGACGTCATCGCGATCGTGTCCACGGACTCCGTCGCCGCGAACACGTCCTTCGTGGCCTCGTCGTACGCGATCGCGCCCGTGTCGTACACCCCTGGCGTGTGGAACGCGTCGTAGCGCGTGCCCGCCTTGGTGGTCAGGTAACCGGCGTCCAGACCGCGGTAGGCCAATTGCGGGTCGAGCGGCGCCGGGACCATGTTCGCCATGGCGCCCGCCACCGTCGTGAAGTTCATCCGGTGCGTCATGCCGGTGTCCAGCACGCCGTCGACGTCGTGGAACGTGCCCGCCTCGATCAGCGCCATCGCCGACCCGATCGAGTGCCCGCCGACGATGATCCTGGCGAACTTCGGCCCCAGTGTTCCCGACCGCAGCGCCCGGATCACGTCATGCGCCGCGTCGGCCTGCGCCGTCGCCGTCACCAGTGTGCTCAACGGTTTCGACGAGCGGCCGGTGCCCAACCGGTCCATCGCGAGCGTCGCGATGCCCGCGCCGTTCATCGCCAACCGGAACGAGTGCACGTCCGGCTCGTAGCCGATGTCCCAGTAGCCGCTGTTGTACGTGCCTCCGGGAATCAGCACCTCGACGGTCGTCGCGCCGGGCGGTGTGCACAGCTGCCCGTACACCTTCTCCGGCAGCAGGCCGGCCAGCGTGGTGGGGAAGTACATGTCCTGACAGGTCACCTGGGCCGCCGAGGCGGGCGCCGGGGCGGCAACCAGTCCTGCGGCGACGGCGACCAGGGCGAGGGCGCGGAACAGCCCGCGTCCTGTGAGGAACGGACGCACGGAGAACTACCTCCTGTTGGGAACGAACGAGAAAAGTTGGGAACGTACGAGAAAGTTGGGAACGAATGAGAAAACCTACGTCCGAGGCACAGCCGTCATCGGCATGCGGCTCGGGTATGCGGCCGACGTGAACTTCACGCGAACCGGCTTGTCCGGCACCGGGACCAACCGCCAGTGGGTGGCGATGGTCGCCAGCGTGACCACGATCTCGTTGTGGGCGAAGAAGTTCCCGACACACTGGCGGGTTCCGGCGCCGAACGGCACATACGCGCCGTGCGGCAACCGGGCGACCCGTTCGGGCAGCCAGCGGTCAGGGTCGAAACGGAGCGGATCGTCGTAGTAGCGGTCGTCGAAATGCATGGCGTGCGGGCTGACCGTCACCTCGGCACCCATCGGAATCCGCACGCCACCCAGGTCCACGTCCGTGGTGGCGCGGCGCATGAGGATCCAGATCGGGTACATGCGCAGCACCTCGTCGACCACGCGGCCCGTGTACGCGAGCTTCGGGACGTCGTCGGCCGTCACGGGGCGGCCGTCCAACACCTCGTCGACCTCGGCGTGCAGGCGTTCCTCGACGTCCGGGTGACGGGCCAGTTCGTGGCACGACCACGCCAGCGCCAGGGCCGTCGTCTCGACTCCCGCCGTGAGCAGGGTGAGTACCTCGTCGTAGACCTGTTGGTCGGTCATGCCGCCGTTCGCGTCATCCTGCGCGAGCAGCAGCATGGACAGCAGGTCGCCGTGGTCGGTGCCCTGGGCCCGCCGGTCGGCGATGATGTCCAGCACCACGGCCTTCATCCGGTCGATCGCGTCGTCGAACTGTCTGGTGATCGGCAGTTTCTCCACGAACGCCGGGGACAGCGCGCGGATCAGGCCCTGCTTGATCACGATCGGGATCGACCGCCTGGCCTCCTCGATCGCGCGCCTGCCCAGTTCGGTCCCGAACAGTGTCTCGCCGACGATGGTGACCGCGAGGGCCTGCATGTCCTCGTCGATCTCGCGCACCTCGCCGTCGTGCCACGACTCCGTCAGATCGCCCGCCACGCGCGCCATCGTGCGCGTGTACCGGGCGATCCGCTCACGGTGGAACGACGGTTGGATCATGCGCCGTTGACGCAGGTGGAACGAACCGTTGGACAGGATCAGGCCATTGCCCAGATATGGCCGGAACTTGTCGAACATGATGCCTTTTGCGAAACTGTTCCCCGCCGTGACGAGGACGTCATAGGTCAACTCCGCGTTGGTGACGAAATACGTGGGCAGCGGCCCGAGATAGATCCGCACGATGTCGCCGTGATCGCGCAGCGTCGACGTGAACGCGAAGCGGTGCCGCAACATTGCCGGCGTGTGCCCGAGCAACGGCCAGCGGCCGGGCGCCACCGGGACCGACATCGTCACTCCTCGCCTACCCGAAAAGGAGTGCCCACGATAGGCGCCTTTCGGCCGAGGACGACATTGCCCGATCGGGTGGTACCCGGTCACCCTGATGGAGCAGGCGCCTATTGATCCGTGCTCGGATATGCTCGTGCCTTCCCGCCGTTTTTCCTGTGAGGTGTTCGTCGTGACACGGCAGACGGACTGGGTACCGCCGGGTATAGACATTTCCGTACCGAGTGTGGCCCGTTTGTACGATTTCATGCTCGGTGGCGCGCACAATTTCGCCGCGGACCGGAAAGTCGGCGTGCAGATCGAGCGCACGATGCCCGGTCTGCGGCAGGCGGCGAGGGTCAACCGGGCATTTCTCGGCCGTGCCGTGCGATTCATGATCGCACATGGAGTTCGGCAGTTCCTGGACATCGGCTCGGGCATTCCCACGGTAGGGAACGTGCACGAGATCGCCCACCAGGAGGATCCGGCGTGCCGGGTGGTGTACGTCGACCGCGATCCGATCGCCGTGGCGCACAGCGAACTCATGTTGGCCGACAACGACAACGCGGCCGTGGTCCAGGCGGACATGCGCGACCCGGAGCGCGTCCTGGCCAGCCCGGAGGCACGCAGGCTGCTGAACGTCGACGAACCGATCGGTCTGCTGATGCTGCTGATGCTGCACTGGGTCCGGGACGACTCGGACCCGTTCGGCCTGCTCGCCCGCTACCGCGACTCGCTGTCCTCGGGCAGTTACCTGGCCATCACGCACGTCACCGGGGACGGCCAGGGCGACAACCTGACACGCGCCACGGACGCCATCGAGCGCAGCAAGAGCCCGGACCAGGTCACGCTGCGCACCTACGACGAGATCCTGCCGATGTTCGGCGACTTCGAGATGGTCGAACCGGGTCTGGTCGGCTGCGCGCTGTGGCGCCCGACCGGTCCCGCGGACGTCACCGACGACATCGGCATGAACACGTTGGTCTACGCCGGGGTGGGACGCAAACGCTAGTGCCGGACACCAGCGAGAGACCGGAACGCGGCGCCGACGGCAGCCGCGACCGGTCCGTGCTCGCCAGGAAATGGGCCTACCTGCTGCTGAGCCGAATGTTCGTGCCGGTGCCGCAGGAGGAACTGGAACGCGAACTGCTGGCGCTGGTCGACGCCGCGTTCGCGGACGCGTGCGGTGAACCGTTCAGTACGAAGGCGGCGCACGACGCGGGCGAGCGGTTGGCGGAGTTGGGCTGTGTCGGCGACGAGGCGCTGCCGTGCTCGATGGACGTGCTGGGCAAGGGACTGCTGGCCTTGCCCGGTGTGCCGGCGCAGCGTGTCGTGCCGGTGCTCGGCGCGTTCGCGGGCGGTTTCACGGCAGCCGTGCGGACCCAGGTGTTCGACCAGCAGCAGGCGATGAACCTGTCGCTGCTCAAGGCGGTCCGGGAGTCGCGGTGGCACCTGGCCGAGAGCGAGGCCCGGTTCGACGAGGTCGCGATGTCGTCGGCCAGCGGCATCATGATCACCGACGTGGACGGACGGCTGCTCCGGGTGAACGCCGCCGTCGCGGACATGCTCGGCTACACTGCCGCCGACCTCACCGGCAAGGAACTGTTCGATGTCGTGCACCCGGAGTACGCGGCGGTGCTGCGCGAGGACTACGCCGCCCTGCTGGCCGGCATGAAGGAACGTGTCCGACAGTCCCAGTTGTTGTTGTGCCGCAACGGTGACGTGGCACGTGTCTCGCTGACGGCGACACTGCTGCGCGGTGCGGACGATCGGCCCGGCCAGTTCGTCACGGTCGTCGAGGACGGCACCGAACTGCTGTTGCTGCAGAGCGAGCTGAACCGGCAGGCGCTGCACGACGCACTCACCGGCCTGCCCAACCGGCAGCTGTTCGGCACGCACCTGGAAAGCGCGCTGCGGCGGGCCGACCCGGAGTACGGCGTGACGCTGCTGCACCTGGACCTGGACGCGTTCGCGTTGATCTGCAACGGCCTGGGCCTGCGGGTCGGGGAGCGGCTGCTGGTCGAGGTCGCCCGGCGGTTGCAGGCGGTGGTGGCGGACGAGCGGGCGATGGTCTCCCGGTTGGGCAGCGACGAGTTCGGCATCGTGGTGGAGAACACGGCCACGACACCGCCGGTGGCGGCCCTGGTGGCCGCGATCAACGCCGGGCTCGCGGAGTGCGGCGACGGTATCGCCGTGTCGGCCAGCATCGGCGTCGTGCACCGGCCGGAGCCGGCCGCGGACGCCGCCGACGTGCTGCGCGTCGCCGACGTGACGCTGCGGAAGGTGCAGACGACCGGGCCTGCGCAGTGGGCGCTGTTCCACCCGGACCAGGACGAACGGGCCATGTACACGATGGCCGCCGGCATGTCCGGCGCGTGGGACGCGGGTGAGATCGAGGTCGTCTACCGGCCGCTGGTGCGACTGGCCGACGGCGGCGTGGACGGCGTCGAGGCGCTGCTGCGCTGGGACCGCGGCGGTGACGTGGTGCCGCACGCCCGATGCGTCGCACTGGCCGACATGAGCGGGTTGATCCTGGTGTTGGGGGACCGGCTGCTGCGCGCCGCCGGGCGGGACGTGCAGTGGTGGCGGCAGCGGTTCGGCGAGCTGTCGCTCGCGGTGGCGCTGACCGCGCACCAGGCGGCGGACGCGGACCTGGTGTCCCGGGTGGTGCCGGTGTTGGACGAGACCGGGCTGCCGCCGGAGCGGCTGACGCTGTGGGTGCCTGCCGGCGCGGTCGTGGCGCCGGAGGTCGTGGACAACGTGCGGGTGCTGGCCGACATCGGTGTGCGGACCGGGTTGGACGGGTTCGGCGTCGACCTGGGATCCGTGCTGAACCTGCCGGTGCGGTCGGTGCGCTGGCGGTCCGAGCCGGTCGGCGACGCGCTGCTGGCCGACGCGATGCGGGCCGCGTGCGCGCTGGCCCGGAGGCGTGGCGCCCAGGTCGTGGTGGACGGGGTGGAGTCGTCCGCGACGGCCGAGTGGTGGCGTGCGGTGGGGGCCGACGCGGGTCTGGGTGACGTGTTCGGCGGCCCGCGGCCGGCCGGTGACGTCGTCGGCCTGCTGGGCGGCCTCAGCTGAGCAGGAACTCCAGCACCATCGGGCCCGCGACGTCCCGGAACTCCTCGAAGTACGCGTGCCGCGCACCGTCGACCAACCGCAGTTCCGCGTGTGGAATCCGGTCGGCCAGCAGGGGAGCGTTGGCCGTCGGGTTGAAGATGTCGTCCGTGCCGTGCACGACCAGCGTGCGCGCCGTGATGTCCGGCAGCACGTCCCAACTGTCGTGTGCCGCGCTGGCCATCAGGTGGTGGCGGCGGGCGTGTGGCGGCATCTTCGGGTCGCCGATCGTGTGGTACGGACCGGGGTTGGCCGCCAGCCAGGCCGGCGTGTACATCAGTTCCAACAGGAACCGCCGGGCCGCCCTGCCGTCCCGCTGGGCCAGTGCCTTCCGGACCTCCGCGCTGCGTTCGATCCCGTGCGGGCGGCCGGGCGAGGTGCAGCCCAACACCAGACGGTTCACCCGCGACGGGTGGTCGGCGGCCAGCCACTGCGCCACCCGCCCGCCCATCGACGTGCCGTACACGTGCACCCGCTCGGCACCCAGGTCGTCGACCACGGCGAGCGCGTCCGCCGCGAAGCCGCGCGTGCTGTACGAGTCGTCGTCCGGCTTGCCGCTTCGTCCGGTCCCCCGGTAGTCCAGGGTCACCGTGGTGAACGCCGCGTCGAAGTCCGGGCGCGTCGTGTCCCACCAGTGGTGGCTGTTGGACTGACCGGAGAGCAGTACGAGCACGTCGTCGCCCTGCCCGTGCACCTCGTAGTACAGGGCGACGTCGTCGGCTGCGCGGGCGAACGGCACACTCGATCCTAACGAAACGCCTGGATGTTCCTGGCCACCCAGTCCGTGAACGGCCGCGGCGCACGCCCCAGCACCCGATCCACGTCCGGGCTCACCCGCTGCTCGTCCGGTGTCGGCGCGCCGATGATGTCCAGCGTGCCGTCCACGACCTCTGCCGGCATGACCGCCAGCATCGCGGCCCTCGCCTCCGCCCTGCTCTGCTCGACGAACCGGATCGGCTCGCCCAGCGCGGCGCCGATCGCCTCGGCCCGGCCGCGCGGCGTCGTCGGTTCCGGGCCGGTGAGTTCGTACGTCGCACCCGCGTGCCCGTCGTCGCGCAGCACCGCGGCCGCCACCTCGGCGATGTCGGCCGGGTCGACGGTGGGCAGCGCCACGTCCGGGAACGGCGCGGCGACCGTCCGGTGCTCGCGGACCGACTGTGCCCACGCGAACGCGTTGGAGTGGAATCCGCCCGGCCGGAGCACCGTCCACTCCAGACCGAACCGCCGCACGGCGTCCTCGAACAGCGCCGGGTGCCGGTACGTCCGCGGGCGGGTGCCCGCGCCCTGCGACGACAGCAGCACCACCCGGCGGATGCCCGCCGCCCCGGCCACGTCGAGCACCTCCGCCGGCCGGTCGCCGGCCACGAGCAGGAACAGTGTGTCCGCGCCGGCGAACACCGGCACCAGACTGGCGGGGTCACCCAGATCGGCCCGGTGGCCGCTGTTCCTCGCCACGGGCCGGACGTCGTCGCCCAGCAGTCTCACCAGTTCACGTCCGACATTTCCCGATGCGCCTGTCACCACGATCATGCGGCTCACCGTAGGAACAGCAACGCACCGGCCGTAAGGACGTACTTCTGGGTAAGCTCACGACGTGGAGGGATGCATACAGGTCGCGGAGCGGTCGACACCGGACGGCTATGAGGTGTTTCACAGCGACTGCCCGGCGCGCACCGTGCTCGACCACGTCACCAGCCGGTGGGGTGTGTGGGTCTTGATGGCGTTGCGGGACAAGGAACTCCGGTTCTTCGAACTGCGCACCGCCATCGACGGGATCAGCGAGAAGATGCTGTCCCAGACGTTGCGCACGTTGGTGCGCGACGGCCTGGTGTGGCGGCGGGTCGAGCCGGCCACGCCGCCGCGGGTGAGCTACGGCCTGACACCGCTGGGCCAGGGCACGAGCGGTCCGCTGGGCGACCTGTTCGAGTGGATTCGCAGTCACGCGAACGACATCCTGGCCGTGCAGGCCGACTTCGACGAGCACTGAGGGCCCTGCTCGCCGAGCGGCCGAGGCCGGCTGAGGGTATTAGTGCCCTGGTACCGACCCGGTGCGGCTGTGATCATGGGTCGATGAGTGACGTTCCTCAGTCGCCCGGTCCCGAGTACCCGCCCGTTCCGCCCGGGGGTGGGCTCGGCGGCTCGTCGTCGATCACCACGCCGAACACCATCGGCAGCCTGAGCACGCTGCACGACGCGAGCGCGAAGATGGGCAACGACAAGGCCACGGCCAACGCGCAGCGGGTCGCGGCGGACGACGCGCAGAGCGCACAACTGCTGTCCAGGGCATACGGGGGTGCGGCAGCGACCGTCGTGCACTACGCGGACGGCCAGTTGGCGAACATGGCCGTCCTGTTGGTCGTACGGGCCGACTCGCCGGAGCCGTACGAGCGGTACGAGAACCTCAAGGAACTCGGCCTGTCAGTGCCGCAGCGCGAGGTCCAGCACCTCGGCGATGTGGTGTGCGACGTGGTCAACACGGTGACGGTCACGTCCGGCCAGGAACCGGCCGACGGCGTGCAGACGGCCGCGTGCCAGCGCACCGGGGACGGTCTGACCGTGCAGGTCCGGCCGATCGGCGACATCGCGCACCATCCCGACGAGGTGGCCGCGCTGGTCGACGACGCGTGGTCGGGCGTGCACTGACGCACGAACGGACGCCGGGCTGCCCGTGTGTAAGACTGCGGCGTGTCCAGTGCCGCCGCCGACCTCGCATCCAGGTCGTTCCGGGGCAGGTGGCGGCAGTACCAGCAGCGCGCGCTGGACGCGTTCGACCGGGACGTCACGCTCGGCGACCGCAGTTTCTACCTCGTCCTCCCGCCCGGAGCCGGCAAGACGATCGTCGGCCTGGAAGCGGCCCGCAGGCTCGGCAGGCGAACGCTCGTCCTGGCGCCGAACAACGCCGTGCAGGGCCAGTGGGCGGCCGCCTGGGACGGCAACTTCGGCGACCACGGCCCCCGCTGCTCCGTCGACCGCGGCCTGGACGCACCCGTCACCGTCCTGACGTACCAGTCGATCGCCGTCATCGACCGGGGCACCACGGCCGCGCAGCGGCGCGCCGTGATGCGCGACGGTGACCGGCAGGCACTGCTGGACCTGTTACACCCCAACGGTCGTGGCGTCGTCGAGCGGGCCGCGTCCATCGGCCCGTGGACGCTCGTGCTGGACGAGTGCCACCACCTGCTGGCCACGTGGGGCGCGCTGGTGCGGGCCGTCGCCGAGACGCTGGGCCGTGACACCGCCCTGATCGGGCTGACCGCGACGCCACCGCGTGCGCTCACCGGTTGGCAGCGCGCACTGCACGACGAGCTGTTCGGGTCCACGGACTTCGACATCCAGGCGCCCGCGCTGGTGAAGGAGGGCGACCTCGCGCCGTACCGGGAACTCGTCTACCTGACCCGTCCCACGGCCGACGAGGACACGTGGCTGGCGTCCGAGGCGTCCCGGTTCGCCGACCTACAGGTCCAGTTGGTGGACAAGCGATTGGGCAGCGTCCCGCTCGTCGAGTGGTTGGAGCGCCGGGTCGTCGACCGCGCCCTGGGCGACGGCGTCCGCCTCGGCTGGGACGCGTTCGAACAGGCCGAGCCGGCACTGGCCAGGGCCGCGCTGCGGTTCGCCCGCACCGGCATGATCCCCGTGCCGGAGGGCGCACGGGTTCGCGAACAGCACCGCACCGCGCCGGACGCCGACGACTGGGTCACCGTGCTGTCCGACTTCTGCCAGCACCACCTGCTGGCCAGCGACGACCCGGCGGACGTCGACGCGCTGGCCGCGATCCGCCGGGTGCTGCCCGGCCTGGGCTACCAGTTCACCCGGCAGGGCATCCGCACCCACGTGTCCCCGGTGGACCGGCTGTGCGGCCTGTCCGAGGCGAAGGTCGCCGGCGCCGTGCACATCCTGTCCGAGGAGTTCCGGGAACTGGGCACCAGGCTGCGAGCGCTGGTGTTGTGCGACTTCGAACAGCAGGCGGCCCGGCTGCCGGCCGGCCTGAGCAGCTCACCGCTGGACCAGCGGTCCGGGTCGGCGCGGCTGGCGTTCGAGACCATCGCGCACGCGGACGTCGGTGGCCGGACGGGCGGCCTGCGGCCGCTGATGGTGACGGGCCAGGTGTTCGCCTGCCCGACGTCCATGGCCGACGAACTCACCGCCTACTGTGCCGCTGCCGGCTTCCCGGTGTCCGCGGCGCCGCTGGACGGTGTGCCCGGCGGTTCCCGGATCGTGTGGCCCGCTGACGTGTCGTCGCGGGTGTGGGTGCGGATCGCGACCGCGTTCTTCACCGAGGGCCGGGCCCACGTGCTGGTCGGCACACGGGCGCTGCTCGGTGAGGGGTGGGACTGCCCGGCGGTGAACGTCAATGTCGACCTGACGACGGCCGCGACGGCGACGGCCGTGACCCAGATGCGCGGCCGGTCACTGCGGCTGGACCCGAACGACCCCGCGAAGGTCGCGGACAACTGGACGGTGTGCTGTGTCGCCGACCAGCATCCGCGCGGCGGCGCCGACTACGACCGCCTGGTGCGCAAGCACGAGGCGCATTTCGCACTCACCGTGGACGGCCAGATCGAGTCCGGCGTGACGCACTGCGACCCGGCGCTGTCCCCGTACGCACCGCCGTCCCGGGAGGACGCCGTCGCGATCACCGCCCGGGCACTGGAGCAGCCGTACCTGCGGGCCGACGCGCGGGAGGCGTGGCGGATCGGTGAACCGGCCGAGGGCGTGGAACTGACCACCGTCCGGGTGCGCTCGGCACGGCCGCTGGGCCACTCGACGCGGGTCCTGTCCCGGGCACTGGGCACACCCCCGGTGCCCGGCCGCCGGGAGCCCAGGCGGCGCGCGCGGCTGTTCGCCTGGCACCTCACCGAGGCCACGGCGGTGGTCACCGGGACGACGATGGCGGCAGGCCCGGCCGTCGGCGCCGCGGCGGCGGCCGTGGCGCTCGGTGTGTTCGGTGTGCTCGTCGGCCGCCGGGCGGCCGCGGCCGGGCCGGCACCCGGACCGGTCGAGCAACTGGCCGCGGTGGTCGCGGATGCCTTGCACACCAGTGGAAAGGCCGCCGCCGGAGCGGATGCCGTGCGCGTCGTGCCGACGGTGGACGGCTGGCTGCGCTGCGAGTTGACCGGCGTGCCGGTCGAGGAGTCGGAGCGGTTCGCCACGGCCCTCGACGAACTCCTGGCCCCGCTGGCCGCCCCCAGGTTCCTGGTCGGCAGGCGTGTCGTGCCGGCACCGGCCACCCGCCGTGGCCGGCTCGTGCAGGCCACCAGGGTGCTGCTCGGCCTGCCGATCGAGGGCGCCGTGGCGTGGCATGCCGTGCCCAGGGTGTTCCAGCGCGGCAACGACCCGGTCGAGGCGTTCCGCTCGGCATGGGAACACTGGATCGGGCCGGTGGACATCCTGTCCGCCGACATGCCGTCCGGCCAGGCCGTGCTGACGCTGTTCCGCGGCGAGGACCCGTTCGCCGTCACGACGCAGCTGCGCACGCTCTGGCGTTAGCCCCCTGACCAGGTACCTTGGTCGTGCACCGGTCGCGACGAGGAGCATATTGTATGGAGTCCGTATCGACGGGGGACGCGGAGGCGCGGCGCAGGCGGCGCCGGCTGGCCAACGACATCAAGGAGTCGCTGCGCGAGTTGGCCATCCAGCTGTCCCTGCTCAACCACCAGGTCGGCGGCCGGGTCGACCTGAAGGACGTCGACCTGGACTGCCTCGACCTGGTCAACCGGTACGGGCCGTTGAGCCC
>DASZXM010000002.1:0-8390 GCA_035546415.1 Pseudonocardiaceae bacterium | reverse complement strand
GGCCCCCCGTCCACTACCCAGCGGTCACCAGTGCGTGATCGGCCCCGGGGTTGTCGGCAGGGACACGGTCGGTTTCACCGGGGGCTTCTGCATGGTGGTCGTCTTGGTGGGCATCGTCGGCATCGTCATGGTCGGCATCGTCTTCGTGGTGGTCGGCATGACGGTGGTGGTGGGTTTCATGGTCGTCGTCGGTGGGGTCATGGTCGTCGTCGGCGCGAACAACTGGCCGCGCACCGCGCCCTGGGGGAACGCGCCACTGGTCAGGTTGGTGTGGAACGCGGCCGGTCGGGCGTTCATCGCCGTGACCGTCTTGATCGGCACGTCGCGCACCGTGCCGGCGACCGCGATGATCGTCGGGTCGAGGCCGTGCGGCGCCTTGAACAGGCTCACCGCGAGGCCGCCGACCGCACCGATCGCACCCTTGTTGACGTTCAGTGCCGTCGGCGACTGCACACCGTTCCAGATGGCGGCGTAGTTGACGGTCGTCCGCATCCCACCCACGAACACGGTGGCGTGTCCGTTGGGGTCACCCGCCTTCCGCACCTCCTGGTCACCACTGTCCACAGAGGTCAGTGTGCCGACGTGCAGGATGCGGTTGAAGTCCACCGGCCCGATCTTGCGGAACCTGCCCTGCATCGCGCCACCGGAGACGAGCGTGGCATCGAAACGGCCGGGATCGGTGACCAGTCGGTTCACGACCGCCGATGTCGAGCGCACGTTGATGACACCGAGTACCGCATTGATGGAGCCGGACATGGATTTCGACACGAGACTCAGGTCGACGGCAGCGCCTTCCCGCACGCGGACCGCGGACGGGGAGGACATACCCTGCACCGTTATCTCGTACATGATCTGATTGCGGCTGATGCGGAGAATCACCACCGCCTTTCCGGGGGGATCACCAGCGGTTTCACCCGATTTCGTCATTCCGCCCCGCGTGCTGATGTCAGCCTCCAGGAACACCGAGGCAGCGGGGTTCGCCGCGATGTTCGCCAGGTCGACAGCCGCCTGCGGTGCGGATGCGGGCTGAGCAGTGGAATTGCTGGTCATCGCCACGGCGGCGTACGCGACACCCGTGGACACGATCACGCCTGCGACGGCGACCAGACCGAACAGCGGTTTGCCTTTGATCATTGTCAACCTTCCTTCCCGCTAATCGGACAGACGTGTGCCACCGATGCGGGTTGACCGGAAGGAACCAGGGGTAAGACTTCTTACGGAAGTGCGACGGCAGCGATCGACCTGGGGGCCGACCTTGTCGGTGGACACCGTCGGTGCTAGCGTCCGTGACCCGTAAGAGATCAAGTCGAGATAGACGCGATATAGGAAGTGGTCTCACGGTCCTCGGCGCTCGATGCCGACCGGTAGCACCGGTTGCTGCGTCGTCCGACGATGCGCCGACTCGACTTCGTCCGTGCACCGAGAGGAGCATGGGTTGCGCCGTGCAAAATACCGCGACCTCGATCAACATCCCGAAGAACCCAGGCGTCGCTCGCGGTCCTCGTCCAGACTTCTCCGGCTGTCCGTCATCATCCCGACGCTCGCAGTCGCAGCGGCCGGCACGTTGTTCTACGTACTGGACAACGCGTCCTCCGCGGCCAACGCCCCGCAGGCCGACCCGAACCCCAACTGCTCGATCGCGGTCCCCGCGAACCCGTTGACGGCAACGGGTCTGTCAACTCCTTACCAGTTGACAGCCACGGATCCGAACAACGGTCCGTGCAACGAGGCCAACGCCGGACAGTCGGCGTTCGTCGAGGCCACCATCCTCGACCCGGCGACCGGCGCGCTGTCGGTCTACCGGCCACTGGTCATCGACAACGGCACGCAGCCGGCCGCCGCGCCGGTCGTGCCGACGCTGCCGGCGAACGCCGTGGTGGGCATCTGGTTCGGCTTCAACGGCACCACGCTGACGCTGACCGGCAACGGTCGCAACGCCTGCGTGAACGGCCTGCAGGGTTCGCCGTTCGGCCAGTACGCCTACTGCAACGCACCGGCGTTCTTCACCGCGGCGAACAAGGCCATCGCGGCGGGCCTGCTGAAGGTGCCCGCGCTGGGCACCGCCAAGGACGGCCAGACATGTCCGACCACGCGTGACTTCGGTGTCATCGACCAGGACCAGAGCGACAACGTCGTCACGACGTACCTCGTGCTGGGCAACGGGCAGGTGGCGCAGAACAACACCGCGAACACGCAGGCGCTCGCCGGTTCGAACCCGATCGTCAACGGCAGTGACAACCTGCTGCTGGACGGGTTCATCGACCCGGCGATCGGCTGCCAGCCGTTCACCGCACCGGATCTGACCAACAACGGCGCCCCGGTCGGTTCGCTCGCCCTGGACGAACTGCAGGCCGCGGCCGGTCAGCAGGCGCCGATCGCACTGGTGCCGCTGAACGACCCGATGACGCTCAACGGCAACAACCAGAGCCAGCAGAAGACCAACCTCTACCGGGCCGGCGTCGACCAGCCGGCGATCAGCCAGGCTCAGACGGCGGACACGCCGACGGCCTACTGCCAGAACATGATCGACGTGGGCCAACAGCGCACACAGCTGGACATGAACCTGACCGTCAACGGCCCGTCCCCGGACCCGGCCGCGGCGAACAACCTGTTCACGTTCCTGGCGCAGCGGCTCAACGGGTCGTTCACCAACCTCGGCTGCGGGGACCTGCTGAACGTCCCGAACCCGGTCACGTTGCAGACCGACGGCAACGGCGTGACCATCGGCGCGACGTTCGCGAACGGCGCGACGTCACCGCCCACCTGTGGCCAGCCGACGAGCGGCGCACCGACCACCTCGGCAGGCGCGACGACCGTCGCTCCCACCGGCACGGCCGCACCGACGACCACGGCAGGTGGCGCGGCGCCCACGACCACGGCAGGTGGCGCGGCTCCGAGCACCACGGCAGGTGGCGCGGCACCGACGACGACCGCAGGTGGCGCGGCGCCCACGACCACAGCGGGCGGAGCGGCTCCGACCACGACGGCAGGCGACATGGCGCCGACCACCACCGGCGGAACGGCCACGACGACCGGAACGGCCACGACGACCACGGCAGGCGGTGCGGCCCCGACCACGACGGCCGCCCCGACGACGACCAGTTGCATGGCCACCCCGCCGACCACGACCGCCAACCCCGTCACCGGAGGAGGCAGGCACCACCGGCCGAGGCACTGGCCGCACAAGTACTGACACCCGTCAGTATCACGACAGGCCGGTCGTCGCTCCCACCCCAGCGGCGGCCGGCTTGTCCAGGTGGACAGAAAGCCGGAAGGCCATTGTCCGCGGTGGGCCCGCTGAAGTAGCTTTCCCGGTCAGGGCATAGGTGACAACGTTGTCAGACCGGAGGCGACGCGGCATGGGCGGCTCATCGGCACACATCCGCAGACTGCTCACCGCCGCGGCCGTCGGCATCGCCACGGTCACCGCCGGCGCCACCGCCGGCGTCGCAACGGCGCAGGCCGCAACGCCCTGGGTGAGCGATCCGGCGGCGCTGGTCGACCCGATGATCGGCACCGGCTCGGGCGGCGCGACCGTCGGCCAGGTCGACACGTTCCCCGGCGCGTCGGCACCGTTCGGGATGCTGACGTTCAGCCCGGACACGCCGTCCCGGCCGGACGGCGGCGGCTACAACCACGACGACAACTCCACACTGGGCTTCAGCCTGACGCACATGTCCGGTCCGGGTTGCGCCGCGTACGGCGACGTGCCGATCCTGCCGACGGTCGGCGCGATCGGCGACAACCCGGCGGCCACCACGTCCGCGTTCGACCACGCGGACGAGCACGCCGCACCCGGCTCGTACTCCGTCACGCTCAATCCGTCCACTTCGGACGCCGTGCGCGGCGATCTGGCCGCGACGGCCCGCACCGGCATCGCCGACTTCACCTACCCCGGCTCGACGGCCGCGAACGTGCTGTTCAAGATGGGCGACACGCAGTCGGGCAACAAGTCGGCGGACGTGTCGATCGTCGGGAACAACGAGATCACCGGCACCGAGACGGCCGGCCAGTTCTGCGGTTCGGGCGGTACGTACCCGGTGCACTTCGTCGCCGTGTTCGACCGGCCGTTCGCCTCCTACGGCACGTGGCACACCGCGCCCACCGGGCCGAACGTGTTCACCCAGCCCGCAGGGCAGCTCAGTTGGAGCTACCATGAGGTCACCAGCGGCGGCACGCCCGCGACGATCGCGCCGGCCACCACACCGGACGGGCAGAGCGCGATCTCCTGGCAGCAGGACAACGCCCTGGCCAACACGTGGATCGAGACGACGCCCCATGGCCTGGTGCAGGGCGACTCGTACCAGGCGAGCGTGACGTTGCAGGGCTCGGGCACGGTGTACCTGAACTTCTACAACGGCCAGCAGGACGTCGGCGGCACGCCCGTCACGCTGACGTCCACGCCCACCACGGTCACCGTGGACACGTCGATCCCCACCGGGGCCATCGGCGCGCCGCAGTTCCAGGTCCGCACGCCGGGTGCCGGTGCGGTGCACCTGCTCGCGTCGGACGTGTCGATCCGGCAGGAGACGGTGGTCACCACACCGGGCAGCACGTCGATGAGCAGCCACGGCACCGGACAGCAGCGGGTGCCCGCCGCGACGAACGGCAAGCCCGCGACCGGTGCCACCCTGCCGCGGAAGGGCGTCGAGGCCAAGGGACGGCAGTCCCGCACCCAGGTGGCCGGCACGAGCGGCCTGCAGTCCGGGGCGTGGGCGACGTTCGACACGACGCGCCAGCACCAGGTGCGCATGAAGGTCGCGATCTCCTACGTGAGCACGGCCGACGCGTGGGCGAACCTGGCCGCCGAGGACCGCGGCTGGAGTGTGGCCGGCGTGAGCCGGGCGACCCGGGCACAGTGGAACGACCTGCTGGGCCGGATCCGGATCGGCGGCGGGACGAAGGCGCAGCAGACCGAGTTCTACACGGCGCTGTACCACGCGATGCTGGAGCCGAGCATCTTCTCCGACGCCAACGGGAACTACCTGGGCTTCGACGACAAGGTGCACCGGACGGCGCACGGCCAGGTGCAGTACGCGAACTTCTCCGGCTGGGACATCTACCGATCGGAGATACCACTGCTGGCGACGCTCCTGCCGGAGCAGACGAGCCAGATGATGACGTCGCTGCTCAACGACCAGGTGCAGGGCGGCTGGCTGCCCAAGTGGGGCTTCGCCAACCAGTACACCGACGTGATGAACGGCGACGCCGCCGACCCGATCCTGGCCGAGGCGTACGCGTTCGGCGCGCGGGACTTCGACGTGCGGGCGGCGCTGGCCGCGATGGTCAAGGGCGCCACGGTCGACCCGACCCCCGCCCAGTTGGGGCAGGGCTTCTATGCCGAGCGGCCGCAGCTGTCCGAGTACGACTCGCTGGGCTACGTGCCCAACACGCAGCAGAGTTCACTGTCGCCGGTGGCCAACGGCGCGTCGGAGACGCTGGAGTACGCGTCCGCGGACTTCGCGATCGCCCAGGTGGCCAAGGACCTCGGACGGACCGCGACGTACCAGAAGTTCCTGAAGCAGTCGCAGAACTGGACGAACGTGTTCAACACGGCCGCCGGTTACGTCGAGCCGAGGGACGCGAGCGGCCAGTTCCCGGCGGGCGACCCGAGGAACACCGGCATCGGCAGCTTCGGCCAGTCCGGCTTCCAGGAGGGCAACGCGGCCCAGTACACGTGGATGATCCCGCAGAACGTGCACGGGCTGATCACGGCGCTGGGCGGGAACGCGGCCACGATCAGCAGGCTGGACGACTTCTTCCAGTACCTGCAGGCCGGTCCGGACCTGCCGTACGAGTGGGCGGGCAACGAGCCGGTGTTCGGGGCGCCGTACCTGTACGACTACGCGGGCGCGCCGTACAAGACGGAGGCGATCGTCCACGAACTGCTGACCCAGGTGTACTCCGACACCCCGGGCGGTGAGCCGGGCAACGACGACCTGGGCGCGATGTCGTCCTGGTTCGTGTGGTCGGCGATCGGCATGTACCCGGAGACGCCCGGCGCGCCGGTGCTGACGCTGGGTGCGCCGATCTTCCCGCAGGTGCGCATCGACGTGCCGCACGGCGGCCAGCTGACCCTGTCGGCGCCCGGCGCGTCGGTCAGCACTTACGTGCATGCCTTACGGGTCAACGGAAAGCCGTGGTCGGCGGCGTGGCTGCCGGCGGGGCTGGTCACCGGTGGGCACACGTCGCTGTCGTTCTCGATGACGCAGGCCGCCGACACCGGCTGGGCCGCGGCCGCCGCCGACGCTCCGCCGTCGTACCCGGCGGGCCCGCTGAGCTTCCCACCCGGCCGCAAACCGGTCATCCTGGTGCCGACCGGCCCGAACCTGCTCGGCGACACGCCGACCGGCCAGCTGGCCTGGCAGGGCCCGGTGCAGAACGGGGTCGGTTCGATCCCGGGCACGCTGGAGCCGGCGACCACGCCGGAAGGCGCCAGCGCGATCCACTGGACGGAGTCGAACGCCGCGCCGAACTCGTGGATCTGGGTGGACCCGTCGCCCGCGCTCGCGGCCGGCCAGAGCTACCAGGCGTCGGTGACGCTGGAGGGCACCGGAGACGTCTACCTGGACTTCTACAACGGTCAGGCCGACCTGGTGAGCGCGGCCGTGCAGCTGACGTCGAAACCGGTCACGCTGACGCTGCAGGGTGATGTCCCGTCGGCAGCGTCGACGCACTTCCAGGTGCGCACCGGCGGCGCGGGCCCGGTCGACCTGTACGCGAGCGCCGCGACGGTCCAACTGCTGGTGCCCCAGTCGGGCAACTGATCCCGCACCGCCTCACGTGCGATGATCCCAGTGGGCGACCACGGGAGAGGACGGCAGGCGATGCGGGACAGGGACGATCTGCTCACCAGGATCGAGCAGGTCGAAGAGCGGCTGGTCATCATGACCATGCGGCAGCAGTCCTCGTCGCTGCTCGACCTCAACCTGACCGTCCAGCAGTGCCAGGTGCTGATCGTGCTCTGGATCGAGGGCCCGGTGCCCGCCCACGTCATCGCGGAGGTCCTGCACGTGGGCGCGAACGCCGTCACCGGGATCGTCGACCGGCTGGTCGGCCGCGGACTGGTGGAACGGCACGAGTCGACGCAGGACCGGCGGGTGCGGCTCGTCGACCTGAGCGCGGAGGGCAGGCGGCTGGTCGACGACCTCACGGCCGCCCACCGCGCGCAGCGCAGGGTGCTGCTGGAGCGCCTGTCCACCGAGACGCTGCGGCAGTTCGCCGACATCCTGACCGAGATGGCCGGCGGGACCGAGAACTGACCCGAGTGGACGGTCGGAGTTCACCGAGCGGTGTGGTACCGCTCAGGTGACGGTGACCAGCGTGCCGTACGGGTCCATCGTCCACACCTTCGCCGCGTTCGACACCGGCAGCTCGACACAGCCGTTGCTCTGCGGGAAGCCGTAGGCACCGCGCACGAAGCCGTGCACCGCGTCGCCGCCGTTGAAGTACGCCACCCACGGGATGCCCGGGTCGTCGTACTTGGTGCCGTCGACGTTCGTGCCGCGCATCGTGGTCGACTTGAACCGCAGGTACACCGGGAACGTCCCGGCCTGGGTGTCGGCTCCCGGCACGCCGGTGTTGGCCAGTGTGGTGTAGATGACCTTGCCGTCCCGGTAGACGGTGAGCTTCTCCGGCAGCGACTTGCTGGCCACGAGGTAGTCGTACGGGTTCTTGTCGTTCTGCCCCTTGGCGGCCGCCGCCAGCAGCGCCTTCCACACCTGGGGCCCGGCCACGCCGTCCATCTTCATGTCGTGGTCGGACTGGAACGCCATGACGGCGCCCTGCACCATCACGTTGGCGTGGCCCGGTTTCCACAGCGCGCGCAGCGTGGCGGGCACCGTCGGCCACGACCACCGCAACGAGCCGGCCAGCGGTGACGTGCTGATCACCGTCGACCTGGCCTGCGGCGTGCCACCCGAGACGACGTCAGCGCGCACCGGTGTGGCCGGGACGAACGTGAACGGCAGGTAGTGCAGCTGGGCCAGGAGCTGCTCCAGGCGGGTCTCGCTGCCCGGCTGCACCTGGAACGAGCTGCTCACCGCCTTGGTGGACGTGATCGTGGTGCCGCCGACCGTGGCGGTGGCGCCGGCGGGGACGGTGACGTGCTCGGTGCTGTAGGGCACCCAGCCGCCGGCCGGGACGAACGTCATGACCGACCCGGACCGCGTCCACGTGCCGGGAACGGCCGGGCTCAGCGTCGGCGTCGGCGACGAGGCGTCGACCGGCAGCGAGTAGTCGACGGTCAGCAGCGCGCTGGTGGCGACGTCGTGCAGCCCGTTGCGCGGGCTGATCGACGTGACGGTCAGCGGACCGGCCGGGGCGGGCGCCCTGGTGCTCGACGAGCGCGTCGCGGCGGGTGCGGGCGCGGTGGCCGGTCCGGTGGCCGC
>DASZXM010000001.1:0-7885 GCA_035546415.1 Pseudonocardiaceae bacterium | reverse complement strand
GCCGACCTCCCGGTGTTCGTCGGACAGCACCGGCTCGGCGTCGCCGACCGGGTCACAGGCGTACGTCACGATGAACACGTGCTTGTCGGCCACCTCGATGTAGTACATCCAGGTGTCCAGGAGTGGGCCGGTCCGGACCTCCCAGCCGGTCTCCTCGCGGACCTCCCGCGCCACGCACTCCTCGGGCGTTTCGCCCAACTCGATGCGGCCGCCGGGCAACTCCCACTCTTCGCGGTCGTTGCGCAGGAGGAGCACCCGGCCGTCGCGCACCACGACACCTTTGATCGAGATGGGGAACGCCGGCTCGGGGTCAGCGATCAAGTCGGCCGGCCCGGATCTCGGTGATCAGGGCACGCACGTCGGCGGTGAGGGTCGGGCCGTGCGGGTTCTTCGAGTCGCGCACGGCGCTTAACGTGTGGGCCACCTCGACGCAGTTGCCCTGGCCGCCGCCGCTGCGGCTGCTCTTGCGCCAGCGAACATCGGTCATGCGTTGGTCTCCATCTCGATCGCTATTCTCTTGATGAGGGCGGCCGACTCCTCCGCGCTCAGCGAGTTCCGCACTATTGTCGCAGCTGCCTCGCGGTAGGCAACGACGGCGCGCATGTTGGTCAGCGTGGTCGACGACCAGTAGCTCTCCAACTGCACAATCGGCTTGCCGTCGCCGGGGTCGAGAATGACGAATTGGCCGGAGGTCATCGGCGTGTAGCGGCCCAGCACATTCGGCGTGATCACCACGGTGACGTTCGGTTGCGTGGCGGCCTTGAGCAGGTGGCGAAGTTGGTTGGCCATGATCGCTGCGTCGCATGGCGGATATCGCAGTGCTGACTCGCCGATCGCGCACACGAGTCTGGGTGGCTGGCGGCGGGCCAGGACGCTTTGGCGGCCGATTCGGAGCAATGCGTCGTGGCGGGCCTGGTCCGGGTTGCCGCCGTGAGCTTCGATGATGCGGTAGGCATAGTCCTCGGTTTGCAGCAGGCCGGGAATGAGCTGCGGCTCGATGTTGATGATTTCCTTGGCGACGCGCTCGGTTTCGATGAGGGCGGCGAGCTGTTTGCTGATCCCGGGGGCGACCCAGTCCGGGCTGTCTATTTCGCGGGCCAGTTGGATGATGCGTTCGCGTTCGTCGCCGCGGATGTCCAGGATCTGGAGGAGTGCGCCCAAGTCCTCCGCGCTGGGGACGAGTTTGCCGGTTTCCCAGCGGGAGGCGTATGACTCGTGTCTGCCGAGTGCGTCGGCGACCTGTTTCAGCGTGAGCTGTTTGGATTGCCGGGCCTGTCGCAGTGCCGCGCCGAGTTCGCGTGCCCGTGGGGTTCCGCCGCTTCTCATGGGCTTCGAGCGTAGCCAGTCACCCGTTCGAGGCAACTTGTCGACTTGCACTCCTAGCAAGCCATTGGAGAACTCTAGCGTCGGCGACATGTTGACTTATCGGGGTATCGCCGTTGATTCCTGGGTCGTCGTGGACGACGAGTGCGAGTTGAAATGTGAGGTGGCCGGTGATCAGACTCAGTTCGCGTTCGGGCATCGGACCGGGTCGTTGAATCTCGTCGTGAGTCCGGTGTCGCTGGCGAAGTTGGCGCGCATGGCAACCGAGGCGTTCACACGATTGGAGGCCGTCCCGGTCGGCGAGACAGCCTCCTTCTCGGTGAATCCGGTGAATCCGATGAATCCGATGAACTAGATCTGGTCGAGGGGGACCTCGGGGTCGGCCAGCCGCTCCAGGTCCACCGACTTGCCCGACCGGATGATCGCCTTGATCGGGTCGGTCACGTCCCACACGTTCACGTTCATGCCGGCCAGGACCTGGTTGTCCGACGAGACCCAGAAGGCGATGAACTCCCGCGCGGCCACGTCACCCCGGAACACGACGCTCGCATAGCCGTCCGGTTCCACGTACCCCAGGTATTCCATGCCGAGGTCGAACTGGTCGGTGAAGAAGTACGGCAGTTCGTCGTACGTGGCTTCCTTGCCCAGCATCGCCGCGGCCGCCGTCGCCGGCTGGTTGAGGGCGGCCGCCCAGTGCTCCACCCGGATCTGCTTGTCCCCGTAGGGAAAACGCGCGATGTCGCCGACCGCGTACACGTCCGGGTCGCTCGTGCGCAGCGACGCGTCCACGACCACACCGTTGTCCACGGTCAGGCCGGCTGTCTCCGCGACCTCGGTGTTGGGCGCCGCGCCGATGCCGATCACGACCGCGTCCGCCGGGATCACCGTCCCGTCGCCCAGCCGCACGCCCGTGACGCCGCCGTCGGCCGTCTCGATCGCCTCGACCGTGACACCGAAGCGCAGGTCGACGCCGTTGTCCTCGTGCAGGCCGGCGAACACGCGCGCCACCTCCGGGCCGAGGACCCGCAGCAGCGGCAGCTCCGCCGCCTCCAGCACGGTCACGTCCCGGCCGGCCTGCCTGGCCGTCGCCGCGACCTCCAGGCCGATCCAGCCGGCGCCGATCACGACGAAACGGTCACCGTCACCGATCGACGTCCGGATCCGGTCCGAGTCGCCGACCGTGCGCAAGTAGTGCACCCCGGCAGCGTCGGTGCCCGGGATGGACAGCTGGCGTGGGCTGGAACCGGTGGCCAGCAACAGTTTCGTGTAGGTCAGCTCCTCGCCGCCGGTCAGCTCGGCCACGTGTGCGGCCGGGTCGAAGCCCAGTACCGACGCGCCCAGCATCAGCTCGACGTCGTGCTCCTCGAACCAGGCCGCGTCGTGCACCTGGAAGCTCTCGTGCTCGGCGCGGCCGGCCAGGTAGTCCTTGGACAGCGGCGGCCGTTCGTAGGGCAGGTGCACCTCCGAGCCGACCAACACGATGCGGCCGTCGAAACCCTGCTCACGCAGCGCCTCCACCGCCTTGCCGCCGGCCAGGCCGGCTCCCGCGATCACGAATGTGTCCGACGCAGTCATGAGGGCACCGTACAACGCGGACGGGCCGACCACCGGCCGGCCCGTCCCCGGTGATCCGTCAGAAAGCGCCCAAACCGTTCGGTGTTCCGTTACCGGTCGGCCCGTCGTAGCCGGGTACCCCGTTGCACTGGTAGTCGCCACCGCAGTCGATGCCGCTGACCGCGTTGTTGCCACCCACGACGTCGTTCAGGTCCGCCGCGTGCGAATAGAAGTACTCGCCGTTCCCGAACTGGCCCGGGTTGCCGGCGAGCCCGATCACGCCCGCGATGAACGGCGACGCCGCGCTCGTGCCGCCGACCGTCGTCCACCCGCCGCCGTCGTAGCTGTCGTAGATGGCGGGCGGGGTGTCCGGGTCGGCTACCGACGACACGTCCGAGATCATCCGGCCGGGACAGTTCGGATCGGTCTGGTAGGACGGTTTGTCCTCGTACGCCGAACAACCGCTGGTCGCGCCGGCCCACGCCGACTCCGTCCATCCGCGTGCGTTGGACGCCTTGGTCAGGGACGTGCCGCCGACGGCCGTGACGGCCGGGAACACCGACGGCATGCTCGGGATGTTGTAGCCGTAGTCGCCCGACGACGCCACGATCGCCACACCCGGGTGGGTGTAGTCGGCCTGGTAGGCGTCCATGCCGTTGAACTCGCTGGCGCCGTAGCTGTTGGACACCTCGGTGGCACCCAGGCGCACGGCCGTGTTCTCCGCCGTGCCCAGCGCGTCGAACGAGGGTTCGTCACCCTCCACCAGGACGATGTGGCACTCCGGGCAGGCCGCCGACACCATGTCCAGGTCCAGGGCGATCTCGATGCCCCAGCCCCAGTCGTCGGGCAACGGGCTGGTCTGGCCCTCCTGGTTGACCTTCCGGAAGCAGCCGTTGGCCGTCGTGCACGGCGGCAGGCCGTAGGTGGACCGGTAGACGGCCAGGTCGGCCTCGGCGTTCGGGTCGTCACCGGCGTCCACGATGCCGACCGTCTGGCCTGCGCCGCCTGCCATCGGCAGGTTGTACGCCGAGTGCAGGTCGGCCGGGCCGTAGCCCTCCGGTAACGCGGCCAGTGCCGCGTCGTGCGCCGCCTTGCCCCGCACGCCGTAGCCGCCGTGCACGTCGGTGCGCACTTCGGCGTAGCAGCGGGCGAAACCCGGTGCGGCCGGTCCGCACACGTCCCGCACGTTCGACCGGCCGCCGTGCGTGGCGGGTGTCGCCGCGGACGCCGACGCCACCGGCGCCAGCGTGCTGATCGCGACCGTGACGACGCCGACCACCCCGATCAGAACCGCCCGCAGGCGGTGAGTGCTGTTCATCATCTTCTCCCCGCCGTCACTTGCCGATGGTGTAGGCGTTGCTGACCGTCTGGCTGAACGCGTCGCCCGCGGCGTCGCTCGCGGTCACCTTCAGCCACGGCGACGTGCCCTTGGCACCGGCCGGGTTCGGCCAGATCGCCGTGTAGTCGCCGCGTGCGCCGACGACCGGGACCCGGTGCCACGTCGTGCCGTTGTCGAACGACACCGACACCGTCACCGACTTGATCGGCGAGTGCGAGCCGGAGCCGTTGTAGGCGACGTGCCCGACCCGCAGGCCGAGCACCTGCACCGGCGACGTCGAGGTGTTCGTCAGGTCGGCGCGCAGCTGGTAGCCGACGCTGATGGCCCCCGTGACGTAGCAGGGGATCGTGGCGTCGGTGCTGGCACACGCGTCGGTGGCGGGCAGCGGGGCGCCCGGTGCCGCCGGGTCGTACGTGACGGTCTCCTCGGTGTGTGTCTTGACGGCCTGGCTGACGCCGTCGATGCCGGTCTGGTCGACGTCCAGCACGCCGCGGAACGTGGCCGGCTCCTGCGGAACGGTCACCGACGCGCCGTAGTAGTTGTCGCCGTCGAAGACCACGGTGTCGTTTCGGTACAGCGTGAAGTGCACCGGCGCCGCGCTGAACGGGAGACCGGTGTGGTCTGCGACGCTGTCCCGGTCGATCGGGATGGCCAGTGAGTACGTGTCACCGGCGGCGCAGGCGTCGCAGAACTGGGGGCTGTTCCACTGGCCCAGCCCGGCCGCCACCGGACCGTGACCCCACTCCACCGTCGCCCTCTGTCCACTGTGGTAGGTGTGCGGGTCGGCCTGCAGGTAGATCTGGCTGGGGGTGACCACGTTCTGCACCCACTCACCACTGTCCGCGGTGCCCAGGTAGTCGGTGAAGACACCGGGAGCCGGCGCGGCCTCGCCGCCGATGGCGAACCCGCCGCCGATCGTGTCGAGCGTCGGGTCGGACGCCCCGGCGAGCACTGTGGCAGGCGTGTCGCCGGCGGCCGGGTCGCTGTAGAGGACGTCCCGCACGGTCGCCAACTGGTTCGGCTTGCCCACGAACGACTCGTCGGCCGGGATCTGGTCGGCCGCGAACGCCAGGTCGACGTGATACCTGTCGGCCGGGTCCGGTGCCGCGCCGCCCCATTGCACGATGTAGTGCAGCGAGCCGACCGTCGGCTCGGCCACCGGCGACACGTACACCGGCGTGTCGCCGAAGCTGCCCAGTCCGGTGGCGAAGCCGATGGTGCCGTTGGCGTCCGAGCGGACCAGCGTGGTGCTGATCAGGTCCTGGTTGGCCGGTTTGGGCGAGGTGACCTTGATCTGCGAGGTGGCCGAGCGTTCGTCGGCCGTGACCGAAGTGGTGGGCGCGGTGTCGGAGACGACGAACGTGTCGACGGCGACCTGCCGGCTGGCGGTGACGTTGCCGTCCGCGTCGAAGTCGGAGAAGAACACGTAGAGGGCGTAGTTGCCGGCGGGCACGGCGATCTTGCCCAGGCCGCTCTCGATGTCGATGTAGTTGGCTTCCTTGTCGACCTGGTCGACGTTCATCAGGAGGCCGACGGTGCTGGCCGGTTGGCCGTTCATGTCGGTCGCGTCGACCTGCAGGATGTGCAGCGGGTAGTGCGGCGAGACGCCACCCTGTGGTGCGCCTGCCAGGCTGATCGACGCCGGCAGCGCGGTCGTCCCGGCGCGGTGGCCGGCCTGGACGTCGGTGCCGACTTGGTGGCGCAGGGCGGAGCCGAACGCCGGTGCGGACGAGGGAGTGAGGTAGCCGGTCGCGGTGCTGCCGCTGACCGAGGTCAGGGTGACGCCTGCCGGTGCGGTCGGTGCGGTGCCGGCCGGGAAGGACAGGTGGACCGGCAGTTTCGCCGTTCCGTCGATACCGGCCCTGGCCAGTGCCGACACGTCGAAAAGCGACTTGTCGAGTTGATCGAGGTACGGAGTGGCAATGGCCGGAATGACGTACCGGTCACCGTTGCCCGCCCGGAACGATTCGAATGCGCGGCTGCTGGATCCCGATCGAACGGTGGCATTCGTGGCGCCGTTGGCCGACGTGGTGAGCGTGACCTGGTCACCGGTGATGAGCGTGACCGTGTGCGTGGTCGACGCCGGGAATGGTTGCGCCGCCGCGGTCGCCGCGGTCGCTGGTGTGGTCAGCGTGACGGCGGTTCCCGCTGCCAGCGCGGCGATCAGCACCGCCCGCCGGGACGCCCCCACGGCTGCCCCTCGTCTTCTCAATGTCCGAACCTCCTGTGCCGTAACCTGACGAAATATCGGATAAATCCGACGAGTCATCACTATCAGGATGTTTCGGTCGCGACAAGGGTAGGTCGTCCGGTGTTGTCGTCGCCTTTTCAACGCCTCGGCGCGGCCCGCAGGTTGCAGGCCGCGCCGAGAAATGTTATTGACTTGCGAAATACCTTTCTCAGTTGCGTTTGCCGAGGCCCGTCCACTCGAAGCCGGCCCGGCGCAGGACGTCCGCGTCCAACAGGTTGCGCAGGTCGACCACGATCGGCCGGCTCACCACCGACGCCAGCCGCGCCCAGTCCAGGGTCCGGAACTCCGGCCACTCGGTCAGCACGACCAGCGCCTCGGCGTCCTTCGCCGCCAGGTACGGGTCGTCGACCACCGTCATCGACTCCAGTTCCGGCCGGTTGGTGTCGGTGATCGCCGGGTCGTAGCCGACCACCTCGGCGCCCGCCTGCTTGAGCAGCGCCGACACCGCCAGTGCCGGCGAGTCGCGCAGGTCGTTCGTGCCCGCCTTGAACGCCAGGCCCAGCACCGCGATCCGGGTGTGCGACAGCGAGCCGCCCTTCTGCCCGGTGACGGCCTTGCGCACCTTCTCCACCATCCGCTGCCGCTGCCGCGTGTTGGTGTCGATGGTGGCGCGCAGCAGGCGGAACTCGTAGTCCGCCGAGTCGGCCACCTGCAACATCGCCTCGGTGTCCTTGGGCAGGCACGAACCGCCCCAGCCCGGTCCGGGCGACATCGACGACTGGCCGATCCGGCGGTCGTAGCCCATGCCCTCGGTGACGTCGGAAATGTTGGCGCCCAGCCGTTCGCACAGCTCGGCCACCGAGTTGATGTAGGAGAGCTTCATCGCCAGGAAGCAGTTCGCCGCGTACTTCACCAGCTCGGCGCTGGCCGCGTCGGTCAGCACCGTCGGTGCGCCCAGCCGGGCGTACAGCGACGCGACCCGCTCGGCGGCGTCCTGCGACACGGACCCGACGACGATCCGGTCCGGGTTCAGGAAGTCGTGCACGGCGGCGCCCTCGCGCAGGAACTCCGGGTTGCTCACCACGGCCACGTCGTCACGGCCCAGCAGTTCGGCGGTGCGCTCGGCCGTGCCCACCGGTACCGTCGACTTGCCCACCAGCAGCGCCTTGCGCTTCAGGTGCGGGGCGAGCGTGGTGACCGCGCTCTCCACGTAGCTCAGGTCGGCGGCCATCCCGTCCGCCCGCTGCGGGGTACCCACGCAGATGAAGTGCACGTCGCCGAACTCGGCGGCCTCGGCGTAGTCGGTGGAGAAGCGCAGCCGGCCCGAGGAGAGGTTCTTGTGCAGCAACTCGTCGAGGCCGGGCTCGTGGAACGGCACCTCCCCGCCGGCCAGCTTGGCGATCTTGGCGGTGTCCACGTCGACACCCATCACGTCGTACCCGAGCTCCGCGAAGCAGATCGCGTAGGTCGCGCCGAGG